>CADAHD010000036.1:409-12613 GCA_902787595.1 uncultured Lachnospiraceae bacterium | reverse complement strand
AAACGCCAAAAGCGACCCGGAATGATCCGGCTCCATATGCTGTACCACTATGTAATCTATGTCCCTGCCTCCCAGGTATTTATCCAGATTTGACAGCCATTCACCGGTCACATCCGCATCCACGCTGTCCATGACACATACCTTTTCATCAAGGATCAGATATGAATTGTATGCCATACCGTCGGGCAGTTCGTACTGATTCTCAAATACTTTGATATTCTTATCATCTACGCCTATATTTATGATATCTTCGGTAATATTTGCCTCGTACATAAAAACACCTCCCCGAAATAAACTCGAGAAGGTATTATAACATAAGACATGTCAAACCGCAAATTTACAGTGAAAACCACGGGGTTTTTATCCCGGCAGGCTGAGCGTTATGATAAAGCGCTCTTCATCCTGCTTCGCGCTTATGTCGCCGCCCATTACCGCGGCGAAGCTCTTGCAGATGTAAAGCCCCAGTCCGGCTCCGTCATTGGTGCGGGAGCTGTCCCCCTTTACAAAGCGGTCGAATATCTTTTCTGTATCAACCGCCTTGTCGGAATCGGTGATGATCCTTATATTTACCATATCCGAAGCGGCAGTCTCTATCTTAAATACCAGCGTCTTCTGCGAATACCTCACCGCATTGGATATCAGGTTCTGCACTATCCTGGAGAGCTTCTTTTTATCGGCGGTAACATAAATGTTTTCATCTGCCTGCTCAAATGATGGTTCCATGCCCTTTTTATCTATCTCCGGGCTCTCCGCCAGTATCTCTTCACAGATGATCTCACAGATATTTAAGCGCTCGGCGCTGATATCCATCTGTCCGGATTCTATCAGCGACAGCTCAAACAGATCGTTCACCAGCCTGTTAAGATATCTGGCCCGCTCCAAAGCTATGCGGAGATTGGCGTTTGCCTCTTCGGGGTCCGTTGCTTTCTCCGCCAGCTGAAGATAGCCTATCACAGAAGTCAGGGGAGTCCTCATATCATGTGAGATCATCGATATGGAATCTTTGATCTTTTTTTCGTTTTCCCTGCCTTCGGCCCTGATGCTCATCACATATTCGTAGAGCTTATTTACTTCACAGATCAATTTCTCAAGATCCGCATCCACAAAGTCAACATGCATGTCACGGCCATCTTTGTTAGAATGCATTTCTTCCGTGATCCGGCGCATCTGTCTCCTGATCACTGCCAGTTTAAGTGACAGGACCAGCACCAGAACTATCAGGATTATTATCACTGCGTATATCAAAGCTTAATTTACATCCTTTTTTCTGAAGATAAACAAGGTTATCGTTACCAGTATTACGGTAGCTATTATCGCACATATCGCACATGGTATCAAATCAGCATTACTGCTGCTCTTTGCGAAGCAGAAGAAGGAGTGCTCGTATATGTAATTTCCGCCCAGGAAATTCCTTAAGATATTTCCGCCTATGGTTGCGATGAGCACCGATGTTACAAATGCAGCATATACATTTCCGCAGATATAGGTTATCAGGATGAAGAACGCATTGAAAGCGATCATCTGCAGGCACACCGTCAAGAACCAGAGTATATCTCTTGCATTAAAGCCTTCAAAAGAGAAGCCAAACTGCGTTCCGTACATGATCACATCACCTATGACAGTCACAAGATGAAATACTATCGTTAACACGCTGGTCGCGATCAGTCTTGATATAACGATGTCCGAACGCCTGCTTCCGGTAACTATCGATCTGTGTACCGTTCTGTTTGCAAAGTCGCTTCCCACATACCAGGCGATGAGCATGCCCCAGAGAAAAGCAAAACTGCAGTCCTGAACGCCTTCCTTAAATCCGTCATACATCGTGTGGAATTCCGCGATGGCCTGGGGATTCATCCCTCTTCCCAGGATAACGTACAATACCGAAAACAGATAGAACAACATGCATCCGTATAAAGGAGTAAATCTCCACATCTTATATCTTTCTACTCTCAACTGATTATACATTTGTCTCACCTCCTGTAAGGGCCATAAAATATTCTTCAAGCGACTGTTCTTTTTCCGAAAGCTCCGTTATCACTATCCCGGCTTCCATCAGATGTTTTGAAAGCTCTGCCTTCATATCCGCCCTGCCGTAAACCTTCACGGTATCGTCGGCGATCACCTTATACTGCGTATCCGGGAAATGCTTTTCCAGTATCGTTACCGTCTCGGGGATGTTGCTGTCCTTGACCAGGATGTACTGACTGCACTTTTCTTCAAGCTCTTCATGCGTATTCGTTTCTATTATCCTTCCCTTGTGGATAAAGATAAAATCCGTTGCCAGCAGGTAGAGCTCGCTTAAGATGTGGCTCGATACAAATACCGTACATTCCTTCTCTTCATTGATCTTCTTAAGCATGTTCCTGAGCGCCACGATATTTTTAGGATCCAGTCCGTTTATCGGCTCATCCAGGATCAGAAGCTGGGGATTGCCTACCATCGCTATCGCGATACCCAAACGCTGCTTCATTCCCATGGACAGGTCCTTTGCCTTTTTGTTTTTTACATCACTGAGTCCCACCAACTCCAGCACCTTGTCGGTATAGGATGCATCCGGATTCCCGACTATCAGTCTCTGCAGTTCCACATTCTTATGTACCGTGAATTTGGGATACAGGGCCGGTTCTTCTATCATGGTCCCCACCTGTTTGCGTTTCTTATCGATCTCTTTCGGATCATCTGCGCCCATCAGCGAATAATCTCCGGAAGTGGGAAATACCAGTCCGCTGATGATCTTCATGAAGGTGCTCTTGCCGGCGCCGTTCTCACCGATAAAGCCGTATATATGATTCTTCTTTAAGCTTACGCTCACATTATCAAGCGCGCAAAAGTTTCCGTACTTTTTAGTGAGGCTTCTTGTTTCAAGTATTACATCACTCATTTGCGTGACTCCTTTCGTTTGATGATGTGAGTATAAAAAAAGAGCTTAAAAAAGATATTCACAAAATCTAAAGAAAAACTAAAGATGAAAAACCGCCTTTACTTCGAAAGGCGGTATCCCATTCCGTATACTGTATCGATATACGGCTCATCCGTTATCTTTGCTATCTTCTTGCGGAGATTACTCATATGCACGTTCATGGTATTATCTTCGCTTATGTATTCTTCACCGGTTATGCTCTCAAAGAGATTGCGCTTTGAGAAAACCTTGTTGGGATTAGCCAGCATTATCTCAAGGATGCTGTATTCCATCTGGGTACAGCTAAGCTCCTGCTCAGCGATAAAGACCCTGGCTGATTCCTTATCAAGCTTCATATCCTTGTACTGCAATCCGTTCTGAGTTTTTGCACCGCCGCTCCTTCTTAATACAGCTTCAATCCGCAGTATCACCTCGTCCACATCAAAGGGCTTGCTGATATAATCATCAGCCCCAAGGCGCAGCAGCTCTATCCTGTTGACCACTTCGTTCTTGGCGGAGAGGACTATGGCCGGTGTACTTTTTGTTTTTCTCAGTTCTGCCAAAATCTCCTCACCGGTCCTGCCCGGCAGCATCAGATCTAAAAGGATCAGCTCGTATTCGTTGGCTAAAGCCTTTGATAAGCCTTCATTTCCGTCTGCTGCGCTGTCGGTTTCGTATCCGCTGTCGGATAAGACCTTGCACAGGAGCTTGTTTATCATCTGATCGTCTTCTATAACCAGTATCATTTTTCTTAATTATAATTATTATTATTGTTTGAATTGGCAAATGCGCCCTTAAATACTTTCTTCATTTCCGTATTATCCGCGTACAGAGGCGCATTCTCATCCTCTTCAGGCTGATCCGGTTTAGCAGCTGCGGGGGCTGCAGGCGCCGTCCCATATAAAGGTGACGCTCCCATCGGTGACTGCTGTGTGGGTGCCGCGCTCTTCGGTTGCTGCGCCGGGCCTGTTCCGTATAAGGGTGACGCTCCCATCGGAGATTGCGTGGACGCCTTGTTTTCTTCACTCTCACTCTGAGGCACCGGTATATCAAAATTATGGTTGCTTACCGTCGTGGGAGATACCCCAAGCGGCAGGGTTGCGGGCTGCGAAGTCGCCTGTACATTGGCGCCTCCTCCCCCCAGAGGAAGCACTGCCGGACGCGATGTCGCAAAAGCCATCGCTCTTAACTGTGCCGCCTCTTCTTCGCTAAGTCCCTGCTCATCTTTCTTTTCTTCCTTATTTCCGGCTGCAGGAGCTTCAGCTGCGCTTTCCTTTACCGCTGATGACAGCGGTGAAACTGCCGGCGCCGGCGTATTTCCAAGTATCGATGCGCTCTCCGACTGTGAACCATCCAATATTGATGATGGTCCCAGAGGCTGGGGGCCTTGTGAGGACGAAGGTCCAAGGGGCCGGGGTCCCTGTGAGGATGAAGGTCCCAGGGGTGCTGTACTGCCCGGAGTCTGTGACGGCGCTGCTCCCGCGCCTCCGACGGAAGGATCCCGCTTTGAAGGGTCAGGCCCTAAAGAAATACCCGGTATATAAGGGATCTGCGTGGTCTCCAGTGTGGCTGTCGAGTAAGGCGATGCGCCTGTTCCCTGCTTAGTTACGGATTGCTGGGACCCATTACCTGCCCCGAAAGCTCCACTCTGCTGAGGCGCCGTATTTCCTGTACCAAAGCTCTGCTGAGGCGCGCCCTGCTGCGCAAATGCCGATCCGAAATTCCCCTGCATTCCTGTCCCGGGCGTTCCGCCCTGAGGTACAAAAGGATCCCTCCTTACACCCGGTATGGGCTGCTGCACTGCTGTAGCGCTTCCTTTTATCACAAAGAACAGCATCACTAAAAAGCACATGATCATTACTATGCCGGCTATGGTCATGCCCTTGACCGCGCCCTGCGCCGCTATGCGCTCAAAGATCACAGGGATCATGTAATCCTCTATATCTTCTCCGGCTTCAAGAGTTGCTTTCAGCTGCTTACGTATATCGTTCGGCATCTTAACAAGCTTTCCATCCATATGTATAGACGTAGACGGGATGCTCGAATAGTCACCGTTACCGGACCACCATTCATCAGTTTTACTTATCTGAGTACTCATCAAGCTGTTATACTGGCTTCCCAGTTTAACCATCAGATAAGGCGTCGGATAGAGATAACCGTCTTCTCTGTCCCGGCAGAAAGGTAACAGATAATAGCGCGCGCTCTCCCTCTCGGAAGTAGTAACGCCATATGTCTTACTTGTAGTTGTCTCACTTCCTATCTGATCCCATACCAGATTAACATCAAAACATACATGATCGCCCGCCTTCAGATCATGATAATCCACTTCCCAGAGTTCAGTGATATCCTTTGCAGGCTTTGACAGGACTATCCAGTCCCTCCCTCCCATATATGTCAGTACAAGTCCCAGTATACCCAGAACTATCATCAGTCTCAATTTGACATTCATAATCTTCCTCCTCTGCTTCCGTTTGCGACAGACACCCACACCCGCAGATTTTACTATACATCTTCGTAAAACGCAATCAGTGTATCATGGTCCAGGGCGTTCCGTCAAAATGATAAAACTGTATCGTGCCATTATTAAACATATATTTAGGCAGTGCGCAGACAGAACAGAAACCATCCATCATCTCCACTACCATGCCGTCAGGGACCACATTATTCTCCGAAGGGATCAGATCGATATGATCCTCATAAAAGAGCACGCCTGCAGATTTCAGATCATAACCGCCGGAATTTACATTCTCTATCCTCACAAGATATATGAATTCATCCGGTTCATTGTATTCGCCCATAACATCAAATATTTCCTTAAGATCCCAATCCGTATCATCCGAGAATTCTTCCAACGCCTCAGGATCCGTAAAAATGTAACTGCCCTCATGATCAGGATCATAACCCCATTCGGGATTGCACAGTGGAAAGTCATTGCCGTCATAGACATGAACGGATCCGATCACTTCCGGTCTCACCAAATTACTCTCATCCCAGAGTTCTTCAAACTTTACGGCATTATTATCTTTCGGTATATAATTCATATCACCGTAAGAACTGATCTGGACATGCCTTCCCCCGTCAACAAAATAAAGCGTGAGCTGGCCCATATCGTTACCGGCCTGCTGCTGCTTAAAACCTGCCTTGGAATCTATTGCTTTTCCCAGAGCATAGAACTGTTTCAGCAGATCTTCATCTATACCGGCCTGATAGATCCTTCCGTTCTTCTTCTCATAAACGGTATGCGGTCCTACATATTTGCGTATAAGCTCATATCGACGGTCACTTCCTATATACTCATCACAATCGTAACTGCCATAATCCTGCTTATTAAAATCGTAGCCAAAGACTGTTCCGTCAGTATATACAAAAAAACCGTCCTCTACGGGAAACCAGGCATTATTTGCGTCTTCATACAGGATCATTATCTCTTCTTTCGGAAGTACCACATTTGAAAGATCAATGTCGATGTTGCCGTCTTTATCATCACTGCCATTATTATCATTATTATCATCATTACCATTATTGCCGTTATCACCGATGTTTTCATCATCTCCCTGATAATTTCCACGCATATCCGGCGATGATGTACACGCAGATAACATGAGCGCCGTGATCAGCGGCAAAGCGATCATCCCTCTCTTTTTCATAACATCCTCCGCTCAGGCTTCTTCCTTTTCCTCTGCAAGCTGCAGGCTGAAAATAAACTCCGTTCCCACGCCTTCGGTGCTTATTACATTGATATTTTCGCCGTGCGCGCGGATTATCTCTTTAGTGATCGAAAGGCCCAGACCGGTACCCTTCTTATCTTTGCCACGCGAGATATCAGACTTGTAAAAACGGTTAAATACCAGCGGCACGCTTTCTTTGGGAATTCCTATGCCGCTGTCCTTTACCGAAACAAATACTTTATTATGGCGTTCCGTCGTTTCAACTTTTATTACCGAATTGTGATGACTGAATTTGATCGCGTTATCTATCAGGTTATACAATACCTGCTGTATGCGGGTCAGGTCGGCGTGAACCGGCAGGCTTTCACCCGTAAGTGAAAGCTCCATGGCTATCTTCTTATCCCGGCAGCTTCCCTCAAAAGTAGATATGGTCTTACGTATCACATCATTGATATCAAAATCCGTCTTGTCAAGTATCATGCCTTCGGTATTCAGATTATTAAGAGTCAGCAGATTATTTGTGAGCTTTATAAGACGTTCCGTTTCGTTCAGTACTATGCCTATATATTTGGGATACATCTCGGGCGGTATGGTCCCGTCCTCCATAGCCTTTAAATAGCCGTTTATGGAAGTAAGCGGCGAACGGAAATCGTGGGAAACATTTGCCACTATATGCTTCTGATTATCCTCGCCCTTTGCCAGCTCCTGAGCCATATATGCAAGTGACGCCGCAAGATATCCTATCTCATCATCGCTGTCTACGCTGATCGGATAACGGAGATTGCCTGCAGCATATTCCTCGGTTGCCCCTATAATGCGGCGCAGCGGCATGTACACAAACTCCGTGAAAAAGATCAATATGATCAGCGAGAGTACAAAAAGTATAAAGACAAGAATGTAATCTATGTCCACCAGATGATTTGCCGTATTCTGCAAAAGCTTGCAGTCATAATGTATCAGCACATATCCGCGCACGGAATAACCTATGGTAATGGGGGCTGCAACCGAAAGACGGTCAGAGGAAAACTGATCGTAAAACCTGCCGATAGTATAAAAAGATCCCGAAAGTGCCGTCATATCAAAACCTTCCACAGTAGGAGGGTTTTCGACATCGACCGGCAGAGCGGAATCTACTATTATAAGTCCCGAGGGGTTGAGTATCTGAAGCCTGGCGTTAAGCATGGCCGCATATTTATCAAGAGCGGTCTTGGTGCCGGCTATGGATGATTTATTCTGATAAAGGTCAAGGCCGTCGTTTTCGGAAAGTATATTGGCAAAACGATAAAGCTCTTCGGCCTTATCCTGCTGCAGACGGCTTAAAGTCATCTGCTGCATGAACGTAGCAACTACGATAAGACCGAAGACCGCAAATATCACATACGCCAGAAGCAGTTTAACATAAAGAGTTTTCTTCATAATACTTCAAAACGATAGCCACGGCCCCATATGGTTGATATCTTCCAGGCAGCATGATCGCCTATCTTTTCACGTATGCGCTTGATATGAACATCCACGGTACGCGTATCGCCGACATAATCATAACCCCAGATCTGATCAAGCAGCTGCTCGCGGCTGTACACGCGGTTGGGCGCAGATGCCAGATAATAAAGCAGCTCCAGCTCCTTGGGCGGCATATCCAGACGATGTCCCATGCAGGTCACGCTGTAATTGGTCTTGTTGATGATAAGGTCGGGAAAACGCAGCTCTTCTGCATCTTCCACCACTTCCTCCTGAGGCGCATTCCCCTTATAACGGCGCAATACCGCCTTTACACGGGCCACCAGTTCCTTTGAATCAAAAGGTTTTTCCATATAATCATCGGCGCCCAGCTCAAGACCCAGCACCTTATCAAATACCTCGCCTTTAGCCGACAGCATGATTATGGGAACCTGCGAAGTGCCGCGTATCTCACGGCATACCTGATAACCGTCTATTCCCGGAAGCATCAGATCCAGCAATATCAGATTGGGATTGAAATCCTTTACCGCATCCAGCGCCGCCTCGCCGTCGCCCACTATCTGTGTCTCAAAGCATTCCTTTGTAAGGTAGAGGCTTATCAGTTCCGCAATATGTTCATCATCATCAACTATAAGTATTTTCTGTTTTTCTGCCATGATAATCATCCCCCTGTCGAAAGATCCCCCCTGCAGCTTAATCATCCCTGACAACTTTGTCACTTCAAGCGCAGCGAAGAATCTTTTCTTTAAATAAATGAAACTATAGTTACTCCCGCGTCGCCCTCCCCATGGGCCGCCAGTTCATAGTGCTTTACTATCGAATTGAAACGCAGGTAATCGTGTATGCCCTTTCTTAACGCGCCGGTGCCTTTACCGTGTACGATGCGTACTTTTTCCGCATGCGACATATAAGCATCATCAAGATATTTATCTATCCGCGCTATTGCCTCATCCACGGTACATCCCAAAACATTGATCTCCGAAGAAAGATTCGACGATCTGGAAAGATCCAGTTTGGGCTGCGTTTTTCTGGGCTTATTCTGTTCTATCTGTTTATCACTCAGCTCCGTCTTTACCAGTTCATCCAGCGGCACGCGGCTGGTGATTATCCCGCAGCGCACCTGAACGTTTCCGTCTTTATCCGGCCCGCTTATTATCTCCCCGTCCACATCCATGGAAAGAACATGCACCGTGGTCCCGGGCAAAGCTTCCGAAGGTTTGAGCGCAGCTCCCACGCTTTCCTTCTTTTCCGTCTTATTGCGCTTGAGTGTATCCTTATACAGGGCCTCATCCTGCTTGCTGAGCCATTCACGCACATTGCTGCGCTTCTTCTCCATGGTCTGGATCTTCATCTGATTGCCCTGATTGTTAAAGGCGCGTATCGTTTCGTCTGCCACTTCCTTGGCTTCCTGCAGCAGTTCTTTTGCTTCTTCGCGGGCGTTATTCAGTATACGCTCTTTCTGGCTCTCCAGCTTTGACTCACGTTCAGTCAGTTCCTTTATGCGCTGCTCAAGGCTTTCCTTTTCCTTTGCAAATGCCTCAAGCTCTGCTTCCAGCCTGATGCGCTTGTCCTGCAGTTCGCTGATAACATTCTCAAAGCTTTCCTCTTCATTGCTGACATATTTGCCGGCAGATTCTATAATATCTGTCGAAAGTCCCAGCTTTCCGGCTATGGCAAAAGCATTGCTTTTCCCGGGTATACCTGTCAGCAAACGATAGGTAGGGCTCAGCGTCTCCACATTGAATTCACAGCCTGCGTTCTCCACGCCGTCCGTGGAAAGCGCATAGATCTTAAGCTCGCTGTAATGCGTGGTTGCCATGGTGCGTATGCCCTGCGAATGCAGACGATCCAGTATCGCCGTAGCCAGCGCCGCGCCCTCAACGGGATCCGTGCCGGCTCCAAGCTCATCAAAGAGCACCAGGCTGTCACGCCTTGCTTTCTTTAAGATCCATACGATATTGCTCATGTGCGACGAGAAAGTAGAGAGACTCTGCTCTATGCTCTGCTCATCGCCTATATCCGCAAATATATCCCCGAAAAGCGAAAGCTCTGAACGGTCTGCTGCCGGGATATGAAGTCCGGCCTGTCCCATAAGGCATAAAAGGCCAACGGTCTTCAAAGACACGGTCTTGCCGCCGGTATTGGGACCAGTGACTATCAGCAGATCGTAAGCATCTCCAAGGCTTATGTCTATGGGAACCGCTTTTGACTGATCCAGAAGCGGATGCCTTGCGCTGCGCAGCTTTATGCGCCCCTCTGTATTATATACAGGCCGCATCGCATTGAGCTTAAGCGCATATTTGGCCTTTGCAAAAATGAAATCCAGCATGGTGATGTTCCGCTGGTCCTCATTTACAATGTCCGCATTCTGCGCAAGCATAGCTGTGAGAGCCGCCAGGATACGGCGTATCTCATCATCCTCCTCACGCTTTAAGCTGTTAAGCTGATTATTGAGCTCCACTATGGCGGCGGGCTCTATAAAAAAGGTGGAACCGGTCGAACTCTGATCATGAACTATACCGGGCACCTGTGATTTATATTCAGCCTTTACGGGTATGCAGTATCTCTCGCCTCTTTTAGTGATTATGGCGTCCTGCAGATAGGTCCGCAGCGACTGATTCACCATATGATTTAACTGGCTGTGGATGCGGCCGCTCACCGTTGCAAAGGAATTGCGTATGCGTTTGAGCTCGGACGAAGCATCATCCGCCATTTCCTCTTCGCTCACTATACAGCGGTTGATCTCGCTCTTTAAGGAGCTTACGGGTATCAGACCGTTAAAAAGCTCTGTCAGCTCATCTTCCGTATCGGCGGCAGTATCTTCGCCGTACTTTATCAGATCCTCCACGCACTGCAGCAGACGGGCCGCCTTTAACAATTCTTCCATTGACAGCGGTCTTCCGATGGAGGCATCCTTTATAAGCTGACGGGCATCAAAATTAGCCCCAAAGGACAGACGGTCGCTTTTGAGCATCCTGCTTAAAGCAGCAGCGGTCTGAGCCTGGGCTTTTTCTATCCATTCAAGACTCTGCGAAGGGCGCAGCGTGGCGCACATATGCTTAGCCGGCGCGCTGCCGCAATATCCCTCCAGTATTGTCGTGATCTTATCAAATTCCAGGGTATGCAAAACTTTTCCATTCATAATATATAAAATATACCCTAAAAAAAGCTAAAAATCAAGGAACATGAGCTTACGGCGTTAGAGTCGTTCCCCACCCCGGATTCCGGCCGTCCCTCTCTCCGTCCATCCTGGGATCCTTCTTCAAAAACAGCTCCGTGCATATGCTTAGCGCATCCAGAGCTTTTAAATGATACACGTAGTATTTCTTTGTTATCCCCGCATTATTATCAGAAGATACAGTATATTCAATATACAGATATTGGGAATCCGTAGAATCGCATATCAAAACTGAAATGAGCCCAAAGATACTCTCCTGCGGAGTCAGCTTCACAGATCTCAGATTTTTAGCTTCCAGATCTTTAAGAGCATTGTTCAATGCTGTTTCAAAAGCGGAAATATCATAAATTATCTGTTGATCCTCTTTTGTTTTAAGTGTCCACATATTGGTGGGCATGATATTACTGTGGTCGTGCTTCTTTTTTCCTTCCTCCATCAGAGCTGCCTGCTTGGCAAGTCTTAAGGTCTCCGCGCCTTTTTCGGCATCAGAAAATCCCCGCGCAACATCCTTATCTGCAAGCGACCTGCCGTTACCGTTGGTCGCATAGGTGGGTATACGGATCTTCTTGCCTTTATGATAAAACTGAAAGTATACATAGGTTGTAAACGCCTGACCCATATACGGAACATGACTTATGCTGATCTTTCCTATCGTCCCGGCAGATATCATCTGAAACTTCCACGGGTTCATATTCGACAGATATGCTATCCTCCCGCCCTCCGTATCTATGAGTATCGTTCCGTTATATCCCCGGTAGGTATACGCCTCATCAAAGCCGTACTTTCCCTTGTTCTTCTCAATTGTTTTGGAAATGACACGGTAAAACACACTGTGAGGGTTGCCGGCGTTTATGTTATACAACAGCCATATAATGGCAACCAGAAGAGACATGCACAAAAAAACAGGCACAAAATCCGTGCCTTCAACGCCAAGGCGGAGAGCCGCCGCAACGGCAGCCCCTCCGCCAAAGATCACAAGTATATTGCATAGCAGATAATCT
>CADAHD010000036.1:0-401 GCA_902787595.1 uncultured Lachnospiraceae bacterium | reverse complement strand
ACAGGCACAAAATCCGTGCCTTCAACGCCAAGGCGGAGAGCCGCCGCAACGGCAGCCCCTCCGCCAAAGATCACAAGTATATTGCATAGCAGATAATCTGCACCAACAGTACGGAGACGGTCTGTATATTCCGCTTCCGCGATTATCCTTGTATCATCGTTTTCCAACATTTTATCCTTTTACTCGGTAACTTTTACATTAACAGTTATGGTCTTTCCATTAACTTTGGCTGTGAGCTTTGCACTTCCCACGCTGCGCGCCGTTAACTGTCCTTCCTCATCCGCATAGGCAATATCACTCTTACTGCTCTTGAATACGAGCGGCTGATACAGCCCGACAGGTTCAAGGCTTATTGTCTCACCCTTCTTCATGGTAATACTGTCCACCATATCGGTATCGAA
>CADAHD010000035.1 GCA_902787595.1 uncultured Lachnospiraceae bacterium | reverse complement strand
GCTGCGTGACCCGTCAAGCTCACTGCCGATCACCACGTCAAAATATCTGTTTATCTTAAAATACTTAAGTATCTTTTCAACAAAGACCGTCGGCTTGGAGGAAGCTATGGCCAGACGCGCGCCTTTTGCTTTTGCTTCTTTTAAAAGCTCCGGTATGCCCGGATAGATCTCATTCTCCGACCAGCCCACATCACTGAAGCGTTCACGGTAGTACCCCACCGCTTTAAGCGCCTCCTCTTCATTCATGTGATAAAACTCCATGAAGCTGTCCTTCAGGGGCGGCCCGATAAATGCAGTCAGTTCGTCTATATCCGGCGGTTCTATGCCGCTTTTTTTCAATGCATGCCGGACAGATTCGCAGATACCCTGTTTCGGGTCCGATATTGTTCCGTCCAGATCAAATAATATGTATCGGTACATTTAAAAGCTCCACCTCAAAAATTCTTCTTGACAAAGCAATAAATATTTTTTATAGTACCATATTGTGCAAGCGCTTGTACAGTAACAAAATATCTCACCGGGGGTGCAGAATCTGCTGAGACGGGTCAGGAACCCGAACCCTTAATACTTGAACCGGATAATGCCGGCGGAAGGAGGAAAAATCAAATGTCTTTTTTCATTGAACAAGCTGACGACGGATATGGTGGGGTGATATACAATTTCACCTCTGCGGGAAATGTTGCTCTGATCATCGGGGTCATTGCATTATTTTCTCTCAGTATGCTTCTCCTTAAGAAGAAGATCCATAAGATCAGCGAACAGCAGCTGGTATTCACAGCCATGGCTATAGCTCTTGGCACTGTGCTTTCCAACCTTAAGCTTTTCCATTTCCCTACGGGTGGCTCGATCACGCTTTTTTCCATGCTGATAATCTGCCTGCCCGGATACTGGTACGGCCTGGGCGTAGGCTCTTTATGCGGCCTGACCTACGGGATCCTGCAGCTGATACTCGATCCCTATATCGTTCATCCCGTGCAGTTTGTAATAGATTATCTGCTCGCCTTCACTGTACTTGGGCTTTCGGGATGCTTTAAGGATAAGAAAAACGGTCTTACCTTTGGTTATATACTTGCAGTGATCGGACGTTTCGTCTGCGCAGTGCTTTCCGGATGGATCTTCTTCGGATCATATGCATGGGAAGGCTGGGGCGCATTAAGCTATTCACTTGCTTACAATGCGATCTATATTTTCAGCGAAATGGCGCTTACACTCATAGTAATACAGATACCTGCAGTCAAAAAAGCGCTCGCGCGCATCAAGCAGCTGGCTGTATCAACGGAAACAAGGAGCCTGACCGAAGAAAAAGCTTAAACCCAAAAGGCTGTCGCACTAAAGCGGCAGCCCTTTTTTTATTTCATCAGATATGTTCTCCGTTGTTTAATCTTGACATAAGCACCATCAGAACGCCGCTTTTCACAGTTATTTCGGCACGATCGTCTTTCCACAGGTTGCTTACTCCTACAGGGAACGAATCGCAGAGCCCGATGTTTTCCACCTCATATTTGGTCCCGCATATCGTAACGCCTTCACAGCTGTCGCTAAGCGCAAATACCGACAGTGAATAGCCATCTCGGCGGTCAATGACTTTATCTGCTGCGGTGAATACAAACGCCTCGGTATCCTTTCCCATCATCCTCACAAAAGCGCCGTTACGCGCCAGAAAAGCCGCAGTCTGGATATTGGCAACAGTATGGTCCAGACGGCCTCCGAAGGCGCAGCAGATGTTGATCTTTTTATATCCCAGCTTAAGAGCGTAGCGCGCCGCATACATGGTATCGGTATCATCCTTGCGCTCAGGCAGACGGATTATCTCTGCGCCATCCTCCGGCGCCTCCGAGGAGTCGAAATCCCCTATCACCACATTGGGCTTATACCCCAGTTTCTTTGCGTATTCCCAACCGCGGTCACAGGCTATCACCATTTTTATCTTATGCATATACGGGGGTATATCCTCATAATCACCGCCGCTTATTATCAGGCACTGCTCTTCTATAAGGCTTTGATCATCCATATTCTGTCTTTTCAAACCTTCCTTATTATGACTGTAAATGTAAAAGGAGGAGCTTTTAAAGCTCCACCTTTTTTTCAAACGGATTACATTCTTCAAGAAATTTCACTACCGATTCGTCAAGCTTGCCTTCCTTTACCATATCTTTCAATATGCCGAAGGCCTTGTTCACCGGCATGGGCCCTTTATAAGGCCTGTCGTCCGCGGTAAGGGAGTCAAAGATATCACATACGGTTATTATCCTGGTCAGCAGATCGAGCTGCTCTCCCTTAAGTCCTGCCGGATAACCGCTTCCGTCAAGATATTCGTGGTGATTTGCCGCTATGCGGCGCACCTTATCATACTTTTCCGTAAAATTGATGTCAGCCAGTATCTTATCCGTATACACAACATGCTCGTGCACCAGATCCCTCTCTTCATCGGTAAGCGTGCCTGCCCTTATATGAAGGTATTTCTTTTCCTCCTCAGTAAGGTAAGGGATGGGTTCTCCCTCCTCCGGCACATAGATCTGGCTGCCTATATCCTCTATACGCGATATATCCGTATCGGTAAGAAAGTCACAGATATTCAGGCGTTCAAGATTCTCAAGGAAATTTTCGATTCGAAGATCGTCCATCTTCCAGCTGGCATTATCAAGCCTGCCTTCAAGCATATCGATCTTCTTCATCAGGCGTATCTTCTCAAGCCTGCTCCTCAAACCGTCATAAGCAGGACCAAGACGTGTTGATTTATTAAGTATTTCACGGGGTGTGATGATCTTTCCTATATCATGAAGCTGCGCAGCCATGGACAGCTGCTCTTTATCATTCTGGCTGATATAAACATCAGCCACGCCCCTGGTATACTGGGCGTTTATATAATCCACCACCATCATGCAGTACTTCTCGACGTGGCGGGTATGATTTGCATTATAAGGTGTCTTGGCGTCGATAGCGGTTGTCAGACAGCGTACAAAAGATGCCAGCAGTTCCGTCATGTCCTGGATGAGGTTCATATTGGTAACCGTATTGGCCATCTGGGCTGTCAGGGAAGCAACTGTATGTTCGCAGTCCCTTGTGAACGGGATAACATTCCCTTCATCATCCAGGCAGTTATAAAGCATCATGACACCCAGGACCTTCTTGCCGGCCACGCAAATAGGCGCCATCAGCACGGATCTGGTCCTGTAGCCGTATCTCATATCAAAATCTTTGATGAACCTGGTATCGAATTCGCTTATATCATAGATATCAGCTATATTGATAAGACATTTCCTGTGATAAGTGTGGGTAAAGAGATTTCTCTCGGTATCGTCGGCTTTGCGCATATCCGCCTGGGATGCACCGCCCCTGATCTCGGCTCCCACATCAAGAGATCTGTTTACATCGAGCAGATGAACAAGGCGGCCCTCCTCTTCATCCAACATGTAGAGGATGCCCCCGTCAGCATTCGTATAATGCATGCAACCTTCCAGGATCGTGTCAAACAAAAGCATGAACCTGGACTCGGTAGCCATCTTATATCCAATGTCAAGCAAGCCCTTTTCGGCTTCCGTCATCTGCATATAATTTTTTACTCCAAATATAAGTCGATTTATTATAGCAGATAGGTCTAAAAAAATCTATCTGTTTGCATGAAATCACAAATATATGAAACGATCAATACAAAAAGAGTAGATCAGCTTGCTGCCGACCTTCTTTCCCCTTATCCTTGAAAGCGCCTCGGCATACAGTTCAAGCTGTATCTTATAACGTTTTTTCAGTTCGTCCTCTCCGTCAACCCTGTCAGTCTTATAATCCAGCAGTATCAGCTCGTCGCCTTCCTGCCAGAATGCATCGATAACGCCCTGTATCAGCACATTTTCCCCATCGGGAAACGCAGGATTGAGTCTTGCAGCCGGAACAGACATAAAGAAGGGCTGTTCGCGCCAGAGCCGTGAATCTGCAGCAGCCGCGATCATGCGCCTGCCCTCATCATGAGCCAGAAACCGCTCTATAAGCGCCGGATCGATCATCTGCGCATATTCTTCCGTAAGCCTGCCGGATGCTTTTTCTTTTTCGATGCAGCTTTTTATCCACCCGGGTATATCCTTTTCATTAAAGCAGGCATAATCAAGCAGTTCCAGCATCCTGTGATATGCGCTTCCCCTTGCCGCTCCGCCGCGCTTTTCTTCTGCCGATGCAAAAGACGGCACATAAGCTTCCCTGATATCGCTCTCAAACACAGCATGCGCCTCTTCGTCTTCATAAGCCGCGCGTTTAAGCTCCGATACGCTGGTCTTTGTAAACAGCCCCTTCAGATCGGGGTGGGAATAACTTCTTTGCAGACCTTTTAGTATACCGGCTTTAAGCCTCTCATCAACGGGCAAGGCATCGGATATCAGCAGATCCCTGTCTCCAAAGGCACGCTTAAGCTCTTTCTCTGCCGCTGCGCTGCTGCCGCCATCGTTTATATACCTGATATATCCGCCCGCTATCCCGCTGTTATCCAGAGCGGCATATATAAGCCCGTTAAAGCTGTCTGCCTTGCGTATTACATGCCCGCGGGCTTCTTTAAGCTCACAATCCCTGCGTTTGCCGCGCACATCCGTAATGATGAGCTTCTCCCTGGCCCTGGTCAGAGCCACATAGAGCTTGCGCATCTGTTCCGCCAGCTCATCGCTCTTCTTTTTTTCTGCAAGATAACGGCGCTTTATTCCGGCTATCTTTGTTCTGGCCACGGGATCGATAGCTTCAAGCCCTATGCCCAGACCCGCATCGGTCATCACGGCTGCGTTTCTGCCCCTTTTGTTGAAATGCCGGTAAAAGCCCATACATATGACCACAGGGAATTCCAGCCCCTTGCTCTTGTGTATGGTCATGCACTGTACCATATCAGAAACGCCGTCGAGCACCGTGGCTTCGCCGCTGTCAACCTCCTGTTTCTTGAGCAGGGAGATATAGCGCACAAAATGAAAGAGCCCCCTGTATCCGGTCTGTTCATAATCCGCAGCGCGTTCGATCAGGAGTTTTAAATTGGCGCGCCTGCCCGCTCCGGAAGGCATTGCGCTCATCCTGTCCAGATATCCGCTCTCGGATAAGAGCAGTTCTATCAGCTCCCTCACTTTCATAAAACGCGCATATTCCCTGTATCGCTTAAGCCATGCAAAAAACGTCTCTGCCTTTTCTTTCAGCTCACTGCTGCCTGCTGCGCAGAGCTTGAGCGCATCATAAAGAGAGGGAGTCTGCGCGGATGTTTTTATGCTCACCATCTCATCTTCATCGAATATCTCAAGAAAAGCAGTCAGCACAAAGTGCAGCGGCTTATCCTGCCTGGGATTATCTATCACCCTGAGTGCCGCCACCAGCCCCTTTACTTCTATGGCATTAAAATATCCCGTGGATGCATTCAGATACAAAGGTATATCCGCCTGTCCGAACACATTTCTGAGAGCTTTTTCGTACGGTTTGGGCGAAGACACAAGCAGCACTATATCGCTGTAGCGCACAGGCCTGCTCGTCTCAAGGTCCTTATCCCATACTTTAAATCCCTCCGACATCAGCTGCTTTATGCGCCCTGCGACCATGCGGCATTCCATTTCTTCGCGGCTGCCGCCTTCGTCCTCATCATCTTCATCCTCTTCTTCCGTATCTTCTTCCTCAGTATTTAACTCCGGCGCCTCTTCATCCGTGAGCAGCACATCTATCTCTGTCTTATATGCATCCGGGTCTGCCTGCTTATAATCCGCCCCCACATAAAGCCTGGCGTCGGCATCATAATCCATGCCGGCAGTATCCTCGCGCATTATCACTTCGAATATCAGGTTTACAAAGTCGATCACCTGAGACCTGCTGCGGAAGTTTTTGTTAAGGTCTATGCGCTTCCCGCCCCTGTTCGCGCCGTATTCGCGATACTTTTCCATAAAGAGTTCGGGTCTTGCCTGGCGGAAGCTGTAAATGCTCTGCTTTACATCGCCCACGCAGAAGTAATTATCTTCCCGCGCCACGCTCTTTAGAATATATTCCTGTACATAATTGCTGTCCTGATACTCATCGACAAAAACATGCTCAAAATGAGCCCTGTAATCCTCTGCCGCGCGGGTCGGCTTCATATCCTTATCCAATAATATCTTAAGGGCAAAATGCTCCATATCATTGAAATCCACCAGCCCCTTTTCCCTTTTGACCGCATCAAAGCGCTCTTTAAGCTCCCTGCAGAGATCGCATAGGATCTTTGCATTTCTGCCCAGGGCTGCGGCGGTATCCGCCAGCTGCTGCGCCCCTATAGAATAAAGCTCCGCTATCGCTTTATATAAAGTCTTTGCCTCGTCGATCTTTGCATCGGCTGCGGCAAGTATAAGCGGATCCGCTTTATCCTTCTTGCCTCTGAGCGCCGGAATGGATGCAGCGCTTATTATATGGTGCCTGCCCTCATAGTCGGAATGCCCGGAAAGCGTATCCGCGATATTTTTGATGCATGAAGAACAAGCCATATAAGATGCAGGGAGCTCTCCCCCCTGTCTGCATATATCGATCGCCTCCTGCGCCACGCTCTGAAGCTCGGCTATCATCCCGTCAGCCTTATCCTGTCCCCATTTATACCATTCACTTGCGCTGATCTGCGAAAAATCCACGGGCGCTATGTCCGCTGCCGCCTTTTCCAGCCAGCTTTCCGGGTCGGGATCGCTCAATGCATTCTGCAAAAGCTCAAGGATCATCTTCTGTGTAAGATCATCCTTTACGCCGCTGCAGTAACTGTCCATAAAGCTGAGAAAATCTTCGTCTTCTCCGGAATATTTTTCTTCCATCATTTCCGCAAGACAGTCGGCAAGCATCAGCTGTTTTTCACCTTCATCCAGTATGCGGAAACCGGGATCCAGTTCTATATCCGCAAAATTATTCTTCACGACAAAAAGGCAGAAACTGTCAATGGTCGTGATCTGTGCATTGTTCAGAAGAGTGCTCTGCCTCTCCATATGCCTGTTCCCCGGATGCTCCGCGCAGTATGCGGAAATAGCCTTTCCTATCCTCTCCCTCATTTCTGCGGCAGCGGCGCGCGTAAAAGTCACTATAAGCATCCTGTCGATATCAACAGGATCCTTTTCATCGGTGAGCAGCGAGAGTATCCTGGCGCTCAGCACGGCAGTCTTGCCGCTGCCCGCAGCTGCGGATACCAGCAGATTCTCTCCCCTTGTCTCTATAACCTCTTTTTGTTCGTCTGTATAATCCATTTATTCCTCTGTATCGCTGACTGCCTTCCTGATACGCTCCATCGCCTCATCCCTGCTTATTTCCTCTCCGGAATAGGCGCAGCCCGGAAGGTTTATATCAAACATGCATTCATCCCTGTGACTGCAATACTTACAGCTGTCTGCGTTTATGGGTTTCACTTCTATCCTGCCCTTAAGCATCTCACGACCCAGGCCCAACAGTTTAAGCTCCGCATACTCCATCAGAGCCTTCATATCTTCCGGTGACAAAACACTGTTGGTCTGTTTGTAGGATATCTCATTATCTTTTGTAAGAAACACAGGTATCACTTCCGACCAGCCTGAAAAGCTGCCGTCAAGAGCATGTATCACATTCATATCGCTGCTTATCAGTCCCTGCGGCTTTAACAGCCCCGGCAGCTTTAATTCCGGATCGGAATACTTATTGTCTTTACACTTGACCCAGGGATCGGTGAGCGTATAGTAGAAAAGCGCTGCGGGAACAGCTCCTTCTCCGGTCTTCCTCACGGCCTCGTACAGATATACCGGAAGCTGCAGCTGCTCTCCGCTCCATACCTTTTCCGGCATCAGCCTGCGCTTGCCCGATTTATAGTCCGTGATCTTGATATAACATTTATCTCCCTGCCTGTATTCATCCAGTCTGTCTATCTTTCCGCTCAGCCTCATGTCCACGCCGGGCTCAGGCTGCGTATTTCTTTCAAATCTGTATTCATATTTTACCGGCTTAAAACTGCCTTTTGAAAGCTGATAAGCCACGGTGCGTATGCTGCGCTTAAGGATGCGCCCCATGCGTTTGTACACATACGCGCTTACACAATCCTGATAAAGCTTCTCCGTGCCGTATTCCGCGGCTACCGCGCTCATTATGCCCGGCAGGTTTTCGTCAATAAAATCAGACTTTACCGCGCCCCACTCCAAGCCTTTTTCATCCAGCAGCTTTCCGAAACGTTCCAGCACATCATGATAGATGCTGCCCATATCGGGGCTTTCAAGCTCATTGCTCTCTCTGTCCTTGAGCTTAAGCCCGTAGCTCAGAAAATGCGCATAGGCGCAGGCCGCAAAACTCTCCATGCGGCTTACGCTTCCTGAGATAACGGCGCCGTACAGATCGCTGACAGCCCCTTTTGCCAGTACTTTGGGTATATAACGGTAAAAAGCGGTCTCCGTCAGCTTAGCCATCACTTCCCTGTCTCTTTCCTTCAGAATGGCATAATCCGTATAGAATCCGGGCTTTTTATCTTCACTCATTATTCCCGAAGCATATTCGGAAAGCATAAGCGCCATCTCTCCCACAGCCGGCAGCTCGTCTTCCTGCCTGCCGGCACGCTGTATCTTAAGTCCGGGAAACAGCTCCCTTATGCGCCCCATCAGATATGATACTCTCTGGCTGTCACCCTTACGGTCTGCCGACGAATAGGACAGTATCAGCTTATGCGAAGGCCTGCCCAGAGCATGATAAAGATATAATCTCTGTATGAACATGCGCTGTCTGGGTGTGGGCGCCAGCACAAAACCCGATTCGCCCAGGAATTCGCGGTCTATATCCGATATCATTCCCCCGCTTCCCGAAGCAGCGGGAATAATGCCGTCATTGAGTCCCGCAAAGAATACCGCCTTTACAGGCTTTAAACGGGTACGCTCCATATCGCCTATGACCACGCGGTCTATATCCTGGGGCAATACTCCCAGCTTTATCTCCTCTACGCCCGATAAGAATATCTCTATAAACTCGCTGAGGCTTATCTCTTCACCCTCAAGCAGCGATGCGATCTGCTCCAGAAGCCTGCATACCACCTCATATACCTGGTCGTATTCCTTTTCCCTGACCCTGTCTCCGTTCTCACGGAAATAGCAGCTGTATTCCGTCAGCTTTTCGTATACATCGCTCTGCTCAATGAATTCGTACAGCGTCTTTGCATATTCTTCTGCCTTTGCCTTTGCGCCGGGGCGCCTTAAACATTCAGTCTTATTCCAGATGAGCAGCCTGGTTTCGTTGACCCGAAGCAGCGCTTCATCGTCACCCTTCATATAAGCGGGGCGTCTGGCAAAAAGCCGGCTCCAGGCTTTGGTCCCGCGTATTCCGGTTGCCAGCAGGTAGTTCTCCAGTTCGTCTGCCGCTTCCGGATCTATTCCCGAAAGCCCGCTGCGCAGAAAATGCATCACGCTGTCAAAGGCATAGCCCCTGTCAACGCACTCCATTGCCGAACGCAGATATTCCGTAAAGGGATTGTGTTCCAGCTTTTGATTGATATCCACAAAGCAGGGGATATCATACATGCGCGAACACTCCGTGATATAAGGCGAATATCTCTCCAGGTCGCCCGTTATCACAGCTATATCACGATAAGCCAGATCGCTTTCATGAGTCAGTTTTCTTATCCTTCTGAATATCTCCGCCACTTCCTCATGGGGATCGGCGGCAGCAAAAGCAGAGATCTCTCCCCTGAGATCTTTGTCATATACCCTGTCTCCTCCCCTGAAAATATTACTGTCCAGGAAGGCCAGAGCCGGAGATGCCGCAAAGCGCGGCGCGGGGCCGCTTAAGAAAATGTCTTCACCGCGCTCAGCCCCTTCGTCATGAGCCAGCTGTTCAAGAGAGCGAATGGTCTTCATGCTTAACGCAAAAAGCCTGTGATCGTCAAAATCCGCCCTGTAGGAATCGTATTCGTCAGCCGGCATGATGATCGTGAATATCAGCTCATCACAGCAATGAAACAGCCTGCGGATCACATTTTCCTGCACGGGCGTAAAACCGGTAAAACCGTCAAAAGCCACCACGCTGCCTTTAAGCAGCTTTGACTTTTCTATCTGCCCCGCCAGTATATCCAGCTTTTCTTCCTTGGTGATATAGCGCTCCCCCAGATAGGAATTGAACGCCTCATATACAGTCTTAAGATCCTTAAGCTTTGCGCAGAGTGCCTTCTTTCCTGATGCCGCCTCAGAAAGACGGCCTACGGATTCCGGCCCTATGCCGTATTGCATGAATTCCGATATGACTGATTTTACTTCGTGGATATAGCCCTTTCTCGAAAGAGAAGAGCCGATGGCCGGAAGCTTTTCAGCAAGCTCCGCCGCCAGGTGCTTGAGCACCAGATTCTTACCCGTATCGTCTAAGACGATACGTTCCTTAGCGCCGACTTCATCAGAAATACGATGGCAGAGCCTGCCAAAGCTCTGCACATCTATATTCATTATTCCTCCCGCCGGATGCCGTTCTACCATTTCCTTCTGGGTCTGCATGGTAAACTGATCCGGTACAACTACCATATACTGCCGGCCGGGCTCTTTTTCAGCCCGTCGTATTATTTCATTCTGAAGCGTGCTGCTCTTTCCGCTTCCGGAGCCGCCTATGATAAAACGCAGCTTCATGCTAAGCCAGAAGCTCCTTAAGCAGGGCGTTCACCGTTCCGGGATCCGCCTTGCCCTTTGCAGCCTTCATAGTCTGACCAACCAGGAAACCTATGGCCTTTTCCTTTCCTGCCTTGTAATCGGCAACAGACTGGGGATTATCTGCTATTACCTGTTCGCAGATCGCCTTTATAGCGGATGAATCGGTCTCCTGCTTTAAGCCCTTTTCCTCTACATACTTAACGGGATCGGTATCATCCTCAAACATCTTCTCAAACACTTCCTTGGCAACGGAAGAGTTGATGACCTTCTTTTCCACCAGATCGATCAGCGCTGCAAGATGCTCGGGTGAATAGCGTATGTCAACGGCGTCCATGTTCTTTTCCTTTAAAAGACGCAGTGTCTCAACCATCAGCCAGTTGGATACCTTCTTGGGCTGGCCGCAGATAGCCGTGGCAGCCTCAAAGATATCTGCCATGCGCTTATTATCGGTGATGATGCCTATATCGTATTCGGGTATGCCGTACTCTTCTTTATAACGCGCCATCTTCTCGGGACGGAACTCGGGCTGTTCGCTCTTTATCCTGTCTATCCACTCCTGTGAAACATCAAGAGGGATCAGATCGGGATCGGGGAAATAACGGTAATCCTGTGCGTCTTCCTTGCTGCGCATTGCATAGGACTCTCCCTTGTTATCGTCAAAACGCCTGGTCTCCTGTATAACGCTGCCGCCGGCTTCGATGATATCTATCTGTCTCTCACGCTCATTCTCTATCGCATGGGTAATGGCGGTAAATGAATTCAGGTTCTTCATCTCTGTCCTGGTTCCGAATTTATCGCTGCCCACGGGACGCACGGAAAGGTTAACGTCAGCTCTCATTGAGCCTTCCTGAAGCTTGCAGTCCGATGCTCCCAGGTACTGTATGAACATGCGCAGCTTTTCAAGATATGCGATAACCTCTTCGGCGCTGCGCATATCAGGCTCGGATACTATCTCTATAAGGGGCACGCCCGAGCGGTTGTAATCCACCAGGGACACATCCCCCCATTCATCATGGATCAGCTTGCCCGCATCCTCTTCCATATGTATCTCGTGGATGCCTACTTTCTTTTTTCCGCCCTTTTCGGTCTCTATCTCGACATAACCGTTCCTGCAGATAGGCAGGTACAGCTGGGATATCTGATAATTCTGGGGATTATCCGGATAGAAGTAATTCTTGCGGTCAAATTTGCCGTGTCTCGTGATCTCGCAATTGGTTGCAAGACCTACGGCAATGGCATATTCCACCACCTGTTTATTAAGCACCGGAAGCGATCCGGGCATGCCCGTACAGACCGGGCAGGTATGGGAATTCACTTCCCCGCCGAACTGTGTGGAGCAGCCGCAGAATATCTTTGTCTTTGTGGCAAGCTCAACATGCACTTCCAAACCTATGACTGTTTCGTACTCTCTGGACATCAGTCGTTCTCCCTCTTATCCTCATCATTCTTTGTATCGTCGTCTTCATCACTACAGCACCGGCCATTGCCGCAGCCACAGCCGTCAGCAACATTATTATTGCCGTTATCGCAGCCCATCTTCAGCTTTCTGGGCGGCGCAATAAGTATGCCTATGATAATGCCCGCAAGCAGGGCTACTCTGGGCGGCGCAATAAGTATGCCTATGATAATGCCCGCAAGCAGGGCTACCAGGGTCTCAAGGAACATAACCCTGCGGGTTGAAAGAACACTTG
This sequence comes from uncultured Lachnospiraceae bacterium, assembly GCA_902787595.1. The sequence goes on along the minus strand of CADAHD010000035.1, from coordinate 3,503 downwards.
CATCTAAATCTTCGAAGTATGCTTTTATTTTCTTCATGTTTTTTTCCTCCATAGTGTATATGATCCGCGAGGTAAGATCCTTCGCTTCGCTCAGGATGACCGTGGTCCGCTTATCAAAATGCCCCGCGGATCTTTTCGTATGTATAGCCGGCGCGGATGATAACATCCTCCTTAAAACAGTCGCCAAAGATCTGCATACCTATAGGCAGCCCTGCCGCATCCTTTCCAACCGGGATCGACAGACCGGGTATGCCTGCCAGGTTGGCGGATATCGTATAGATATCGCCCAGATACATCTTCATCGGATCCGACAGGCTCTCGCCCAGTTTGGGAGCGGTAGTAGGAGCCACAGGTCCCAGTATCACATCATATTTTTTGAAGGCTTCATCAAAAGCCTGCTTGATGAGCGCTTTTACCTTAAGAGCCTTCAGATAATATGCATCATAATATCCCGAAGAAAGCACGAAGCTTCCCAGCATTATCCTGCGCTTAACCTCGGGTCCGAAGCCTTCGCTGCGGGTCTTCTTATACATATCATGAAGATCTGTATAATCCTCTGTGCGATAGCCGTATTTAATGCCGTCGAAACGCTCGAGATTCGAACTGGCTTCCGCATCTGCGATGGTATAATAAGTGGGGATCGCGTATTTTACCAGCGCGAGATCAAATTCTTCAACTACAGCCCCTGCCGCCTTAAGATCTTCGGCCGCTTTCTTTACGGCGTCCGCAACCTGCGGATCCAGGCCTTCACCGAAATAATCACGGGGTATGCCTATGCGCAGTCCCTTAACATCATCTTTAAGGGCCGCGGTAAAGCAGGTATCTTTTCTGTCTATTGAAGTGGAATCCTTCTCATCAAATCCGCTTATTGCCTCCAGGATGGCTGCAGCATCGCTCACATCCTTTGCCAGCGGTCCTATCTGATCAAGTGAAGATCCATAGGCCACCAGACCGTAACGTGATACGGTACCGTAAGTAGGCTTGATGCCTACCACGCCGCAATAGCCTGCAGGCTGGCGGATCGAACCGCCCGTATCGGAACCCAGCGCATACCAGCATTCATCTGCTGCCACTGCCGCAGCCGATCCGCCCGAAGAACCTCCGGGTACATGAGCCGTATTGCGGGGATTTCTGGTTACGCCGTAGGCAGAAGTCTCTGTTGTCGATCCCATGGCGAACTCATCCATATTGGTCTTTCCCAGGATGACCGCCCCTGCTGCCTCAAGCTTTTCAACTGCGGTCGCAGTATATGTCGGAACAAAATTGCAGAGGATCTTTGACGCGCAGGTGGTAAGCAGACCTTCCGTGCACATATTGTCCTTTATTGCCACGGGCACGCCGGCAAGGGGCGACTTGAGCTCCCCTTTATCGATGGCCTGCTGCACGCGTTCGGCAGTGGCATACGCGCCTTCTTTATCGATGGTAATGTAGCTGTGTACCTCCGCTTCCTTTGCATCGATAGCAGCAAAAGCAACATCCACTGCTTCTTTTACCCTGACTTCCCCTTCAGCTATGCTTTTGCCCAGCTGAAGAGCGCTCATCTGTGATAATTCCATTTTTTCCTGCCTTTCAAAACTTATATTACTTATCGTTTTAATATGATCCTTCGCCGGAGCCGTATGCTTTCCGGCGATGTATTCACCTCAGTCCTGCGTTGATCAGCTGCTCCAGCTGGGATGTATACCACCCCTGTTCATCACTGTTGCGCCTTATGATCTGGCAGTTTGCAGGCAGATCGTAGGTAAATCTGTTCCTGCCGGTATGATCGATCGAAAGATTTATATACTCAAGATGGGTAAGGGTTTCTTCCATGGGAAGGCATGCCGCCCACAAGCAGAAGGGATCCCAGGCATATCGTCCGCCAACCATCGAAGTATTGTTTGCCTTTCCGTAATCCCTGTATGCCATAGCCACGGGATCACGGCCTGCGGTGTCAAGATGCTGTATTCCTGCACCGCAAAAGATGCTGCTGCCGTCTTCATTGTCTATAGATGCGCTGGAACTGAAGATCAGCGTTACCGGACAATTAGCCAGCACATATCTGGCAGATTCCGCGATATCGGTAGTGCAGATAAAATTATGATCGTCTCCCTGCATATATACGCCGCCGGTCACCCATACGGAATCCACATAACGGCTTACCAGACTGTAGCCTTCGGGATCCTGCAGCAATCCTGCCACATTCACAAGATATCCCGTGGTCACTATCTTTATCTTCTGAACCGACTTGAGTTCTTCGGGAAGTTCATCATCGCTGCACTCGAATTTTTTCTTATATCGCTTGCGTTCCTTCTCTTTCTCCTTCTCGATGCTGTCCATCTCTCTCAGAATGGATTTATAAAGCTCGACACTGTTATATACCCTGTAATCCCCGGCAGTAAAATAGTGATCGATCAGATCGTCCCAGTAAGGCGATCCGCCGGGAGTATTCTGGGCAGACGCTCCTATGGGCACATTGCCGTATCCGTCGTAGGAAAGCTGAGCGTGCAGGGCCTTGCAGACCTTTTCTCCGCCGGTAGAAGCCATAGCCGCCTTAAGATGCACTCTTCCCATGCGGTCGAGCATAGCCGCTATCCTTAATGCCGCAGTATCATCTACATCAGAATTATAATCAAGGTCTATTATCAGATCAACGGGGGTAGGAGCAGGACCTGTCTCTTCCTTTGCGCTGAGGATATCATCCTTGTCCTCAGTCCACTGCCTGCAGGCGCTTATCCCTTTTAACGATACCGGCTGTCTGAAAGCGCCTTCTTCCTCAGTCTCTTCTTCCTCTGCCTGAGTGGGTCCTGCCTGCGGAGTAGGAGAAGGCGTTACTGTCACTTCACCGAAAAAAGCGGCCTCATCAGAAGACACAGCGTCCTCCGAGACCGCAGAAACCCCATTTGCTTCCTCTGAGCCCTTGGTGCTGCTGTATACATTTACCATAACCAGAGAATAAGCAAAGGTAGTAACTACTAATAGAATTACGATGGCTATGTTTTCTCTCATCAGCCTCCGATCATCTAGTCAAATGTGCGCGGCACCACAAACGCTCCGTCTCTTTCTTCGGGAGCGTTCTTAAGTATTTTTTCACGCTCATCGCCGTTGGTAACAATATCCTCACGGAAACGGTTGCTGACGGGATGAACATGGCTCATGGGCTCAACACCTTCGGTATCGAGCTCACCCAGCTGGTCAATATAATCAAGCATCTCTTCAAGATCCTTTTTTGCCTGCTCTTTCTGTTCATCATCCAGTTTGAGCTTGGAGAGTATGCCTACATATTCTATAGTTTCGTCACTTATCACATTTGCCATTTTTATCACCTGTATTTTAAGATTCTTCGCTTCGCTCAGAATGACCTGTGCCCGGTTTCTTCGCTCAGAATGACAACGGAGTTAAAGTCATCCTGAGGGCTTTAGCCCGAAGGATCTTTAATCTCTTACTTTAATATGAGTTTCCCGAAGCTGCAGCTCGGTAACTTCCGAAGGAGCGCCGCACATAAGATCCTGGGCGGTGCCGCT
>CADAHD010000034.1 GCA_902787595.1 uncultured Lachnospiraceae bacterium | reverse complement strand
AATAAGGAAGGGCAGATGATAGTCGATAAGCTTGCGGATTATATCAGGGATTTTGACGGTGATATAATTGCTACACGTGATACGCATACTGAAGAGTACATGGCAACGCAGGAAGGCAAAAAGCTTCCCGTGCCCCACTGCATACGCGGTACAGAGGGCTGGAATATTGTTCCTGCAGTGCAGGCGGCACTTTATAAGAAGGCAGAAACGGCATCTGTCAGATATATCGATAAGCCTACCTTTGGCAGCTGTAAGCTGGGAGAGACGGTTGCCGGCGAGGCCTACACTGATGTTGAACTGTGCGGTGTGTGCACGGATATATGCGTGATAAGCAACGCGCTTCTTATCAAGGCATATGCTGTTGAAACCAAGGTAAGCGTACTTAAACAGCTGTGCGCAGGCGTAACGCCGGAAAGCCACAACAATGCGCTTAATGCCATGGCAGCATGCCAGGTAGATATAGTTCCCGCAGAATAAAGGAGGGTCATTATGAGATTAAATGCGATCATCACCAGCCTGCTTGAGCAGGATATGTATAAGTACAGCATGGGTCAGGCGATATATCATCAGTTTCCGGCATATAAGACTACCTGGACATTTAAATGCCGCAATAAAGATGTTCATTTTACTCCGGAAATGGTAGAAGAGATAAGAGAGCAGATCCAGGCTTTCTGCCGGCTTTCCTATACGGAAGATGAACTTATGTACCTTGACGGCATCAAATGGATAAAGGGTTCGTATGTAGATTTCCTGAGGATATGGAGACCCCGCTTTGAAGATTTTACCATCACTGCCGATGCGGAATGCGGCCTGGCAATAGAGACTAAGGGTACCTGGCTTAATACCTCGATGTATGAGATACCCACGCTTGCGATCGTGAATGAAGTGTATTTCAGGATGGCTTATGATTATGATGAGCTGCTGGCAAGCTTTAAGGAAAGACTGGATGACAAGTTTGAGAAGATAAAAAGTGGGAAATGGTATGCCGGTGTCTTTTCTGAATTTGGCTTAAGAAGAAGACTTTCTGCAGAGGCACAGGAGCTGGCGGTGCAGAAGTTTGCGCACCTTAATGATACCTATCATTCAGCATCTACGTTTGTGGGAACTTCGAACGTGTATCTTGCAAAGAAGTTTGGCGTAACACCTGTCGGAACAATGGCGCATGAATGGATCATGTGCGTGGGGCAGGGCAATCACAAACACAATCCTGCTTATTCCAACTGGTACGCTCTTGAAGCCTGGGTAAAGGAATACGGCGTGTTAAACGGTATAGCCCTTACCGATACTATAACCACAGACTGCTTCTTAAAGGACTTCCAGCTTACCTACGCAACTCTCTTCAGCGGTGTAAGGCATGATTCCGCAGATCCCATCGCCTGGGGCGAGAAGATGATAGCACATTATGAAAAGCTGGGCATCGATCCCAAGACCAAGACTTTGCTTTTCTCCGACAGCCTTGATTTTGAAAGGGCGGATGCGATCTACAGACACTTTAGCGGAAGAGCTAAGGTGGCTTTCGGCATAGGGACATATCTGGCAAACGATACCAAAGTACCGGCTCTGAACATCGTTATGAAGACGACATTCTGCAACGGTCAGGATGTGGCCAAGATATCCGATACAGAAGGAAAAGGCATGTGCCGTAACGAAGAATATGTAGAGTATCTTAAGCGCACCATTAAATGGCGAATGGAGCACGAAGCATAAAAGGAGGGAGTATAAATGTTTGATGCTAAACAGAAAACAGCCGATTTAATAGAAGAGATACGCGAATGGTTTGATAATAACGGGCCTAAGGCTTCTGCTGTCATTGGGATTTCCGGCGGAAAAGATTCAACGATAACTGCAGCGCTTTTGGTCAGGGCGCTGGGCGCAGAGCGCGTTGTGGGGGTGATGATGCCAAACGGCGTTCAGCCTGATATCGATGATTCCAGGCGGGTGATAGAAGCGCTGGGGATCAAAGGGCTGACGATCAATATCGGCAGCAGCTATACGGCATTAAAAGAAGCCTTTGAGGTCAACGGGGTGAACTCGAGCGATGATGCAAATGTCAATCTCCAGCCCAGACTCAGGATGGCCGCCCTTTATATGGTGGGTCAGAGTCTTCCGAACGGCGGAAGGGTAATAAATACCTGTAACAGGTCGGAGGACTATGTGGGCTACAGCACCAAATACGGAGACTGCGCAGGTGATATGTCCGTTCTGGGAAATCTTCTTGTGAGCGAGATAATCGCGATAGGCGACAATCTGCCGGAGATCCCCGGGGATCTGGTGCATAAGGCGCCTTCAGACGGGCTGTGGGGAGATACCGATGAGGACCGCTTCGGCTTTACCTATGATGAGCTTGAGAAATATATCTTAAACGGCAGCTGCGGTGATGAGGCTAAAGATGCAAGGATCAAGAGAATGCATGATACTTCGCGGCATAAATACGAGCCGATGTATATCTGCTTAGAATAATAAAACGAAAAAGCACGGGGTCTGACCCCGTGTTTTTACTTGCGGGAATGTGCTGCAGGCACTATAATCTTGAATATATGCAAATAGCAGGTTTAGAAGGAGATTTTAAATGAAAGATTATGCAAAATTATGGCTGGCTTATGCACCCAAGAAGAATAACAGAGACTGTGCAGCACTGAAAAAGATAGTGATATCGGGCGTTTCGGAATCTGATGCGATAGTAAAGAACGCCGTAACGGAATTGAGATCCGGCCTGAAGAGCATGCTGGATACGGAGCCGGAAATAACATATGCTGCAGCCGGAACGGATGCAGGGATCCATTGCGGAAAGGATATGCAGGACAATGAGGAATACAGCATATCAAAAAAGGAAGGCGGCCTGCTGATAGAAGCAAAGAGCGGTTCCGGAATATTGTATGGCGCCTTTGATATCCTGCGTACCGTTGCATGTGAAACGGATGTCGAGAAGACCTATTCCGCGGGAAAGACTGTCCGTCCTTCGGATCCCCTGCGCATGCTCAATCATTGGGATAACATGGACGGAAGCATTGAAAGAGGATATTCGGGAGAATCATTCTTTTACGAGAATAACGAGATAGTTATAGACGAGCGTACAAAGGATTATGCAAGGCTGATCGCAGCCGTAGGCATCAATGCTATCGTGATCAACAATGTCAATGTTAAAAAAGCGGCCTCCTACATGATCACTGACAGATATTTTGATAAGCTTGCCGAGCTGGGTGAAATATTAGCCGGATACGGCATAGGCTTATATATGAGCCTGAATTATGCTTCGACCATAGAGATAGGCGGTCTGGACAGCGCCGATCCTCTTGATGAAAAGGTAATAAGCTGGTGGAAAGTCAAGATGGCCGAGGTATTTAAGAAGATACCGACGCTTAAGGGCTTTCTGGTAAAAGCGGATTCGGAAGGACGCCCGGGGCCCTTTACCTATGGCAGGACACAGGCGGACGGAGCAAATATGCTTGCGGATATCGCAAAGGAGTACAATGCCATCATCATCTGGAGATGTTTTGTATATAACTGCAGGCAGGACTGGAGAGATAAAAAAACCGACAGGGCAAGGGCAGGCTATGACAACTTTATGCCTATGGACGGCGATTATCATGACAATGTTATACTTCAGATCAAAAACGGTCCGATGGATTTCCAGATAAGAGAGCCTATTTCTCCTCTGTTCGGAGGACTCAAAAAGACCAATCAGATGCTGGAAGTGCAGATCGCGCAGGAATATACAGGCCAGCAGATTGATGTGTGCTATCTGATCCCCGAGTTTAAAGAGATACTTGGCTTTAAGACATACTGTGGCGAAGCCGATGATACCGTGGCTGATATCATCAGCGGCAAAACCTTTGGCAGCAGATTTTCCGGCATAGCGGCAGTTACTAATACCGGAAACGACTTTAACTGGACCGGGAATTATCTTGCCGGAGCAAATCTCTTTGGTTTTGGACGGCTTGCATTCGATAACGATCTTTCTGCCGGGCAGATAGCAGAGGAATTTGTGAGGATGACCATATCGGAAGATGAAGAAGTGGTTTCCACCGTTCTGGACATACTTCTTCCTTCCCGTGAGATATATGAAAAATACACCTGCCCTCTGGGCATAGGCTGGATGGTAAAGCCGGCAACACACTACGGATGCAGCGTGGACGGATATGAGTATGACAGATGGGGAACTTATCACAGAGCCGATCATCTGGGCATAGGCGTTGACAGGACAGATAAGGGAACGGGATATGCGCTATTGTATAACGAGCCTAATGCATCCGCATATAATTCGCCGGATGACTGTCCTGACGAGCTGGTGCTCTTCTTCCATCATCTGCCATACACGCATGTGCTGCACAGCGGAAAGACTGTTATCCAGCATATTTATGATACACATTTTGAAGGTTATGCGCAGGCTCAGGAACTGGCTGCTAAATGGGACAGCCTTAAAGGAAAGATAGATGACGGTATCTATGAGAATGTTAGGGAACGTTTTGAACGTCAGCTTTATAATGCGCGTGAATGGTGTGATCAGGTTAATTCTTACTTCTTCCGCAAGAGCGGGATACCCGATGAGAAGGGAAGAGAGATCTGGTAAGGAAACATACGGATGGAAGATAAACGCAGTAAGTTAAAACAGTATAATGCTTTTATCAGTTACAGACATTCTGAGCTTGATGTGGAAGTGGCAAAAGGCATACAGAAGAATCTGGAACATTTCCGTCTGCCTGCGAATCTGCGAAAATTATTTCCTAATGAAAGATGGAAGATCGATCGTATTTTCAGGGATCAGGATGAACTGCCCATTGCGGAGGATCTTTCCGATCAGATAACGGAAGCCATTGCGAACAGCGAATTTCTGATAGTGATCTGCACTCCCAGACTGCCGCAGTCGCCGTGGTGCGCAAAAGAGATAGAACTGTTCAAACAGATGCATGGCCAGGATCATATACTGGCGGTGCTGGCCGAAGGCGAACCGGATGAATCTTTTCCGGAGGGGATCAGTTACAGGGAAAAGATCAGCCTGGATGAAAACGGCAACGAAATAAAGGAACGCGTTAAGATAGATCCGCTGGCAGCCGACGTACGCGGAAAGACTAAAGCAAAGAGAAGACAGCTTATCAGGGAAGAGTCGATCCGCCTGGCAGCGGCTATCTTCGGAATGCCTTATGATGATATCAAGCAGCGGCATCGTGAACAGAGGATAAAAAATATCGCAATCATAAGCGGTATCTGCGCGGGAGTATTCTTTATATTTGCCGTGATCTGCATGGGGCTGTCCATGAAGATCAGTGCGCAGAAAAAGTATATCGAAGAACAGCATGAGGAGCTGCAGGAACAATACCGGGAAGAACAGCTCAAGTACGCCGAGTCCATGTCGATGGTTTCGGATAAGCTGTTGAAAGAAGGCAGAAAACAGGATGCTGTGTATGCGATCAGAAGCGCTATGCCCATGACTATGGAAGACGACAGCATTCCCTATTCCGCGTCTGCGGAGTATGCTTTGAACAGAGCTCTTGCTGTATACGGAACAGAGGGTTTCTATCCCTATACGATCATGGATGTTCCGCCGGGAGAAAATTTCTGGGAAGATCCGGAAGGGTATCGTTTCCTGGAGGCTTTCCTGGATGATCAGCTGGTAGTGTATGCGCGGAAAGAAGCGGATGGCAGAGTGCTGATCATCACCGATAGCTGTAAGGTTTATTATTACAGCAGTGACGAACTGACCCTGCTGGATTATACACATACTTTGTTTGATGTTACTCCTGACAGGCGGCTTCAGGCGGCAGTGATCAGAGATGACAAACTGTATCTGTGGTTTGCAAAAGCGGATTATGTAGCTGTATACGAATGGCGGAAACTGAATGATACAGATGTTATAGCAAGCATAGACCGGGCACAGTTAAGAAAACAGATGGGCGATCTGTATCAGATGGGTGAAACATTTTTATCGGGAGACGGTAAATATGAGGTGCAGATAGATGTTAACTATGTGATAAAGATAGTTGATACGCAAAGCGGTAAGGTGAAAAAAACGCTTTACAATCTGGAAGGCGAATATCATCGTATGGAAAAGCTGGGCGAGAGGGACGAGTATATGCTGGTGGGTTCGGGCACGAATACCTATATGCTTAATTCCGATCTGGATGTAGTAGCTAAAATAAAGAATTATTACGGATTTGATGATGACGGGGATTCACTGGTTTTATATACTACAACCCCACAGGAATACAATCAGTTTGACCTGTGTAAAGTGAAGGTCTATGATTATGCAAAACTGACAGAAGAAGCAGACAGGCTTCTGAACGGTTATGAATCATCGGATGAAATAAGAGAAAGATATAAAATGCTTAAATAAAGGAGGAAACGAAATGTCAGAGCATTTTTGCACCAACCCTATAATAAGAAATATCTACACGGCCGATCCCGCGCCCATGGTACACGGGGATACGCTCTATCTGTTTACTACACATGATGAGGATGAGCTTATCAACGATTTCTATACCATGTTTGACTGGCGCTGCTTCTCGACAAAGGATATGGTAAACTGGACCGATCACGGCGTGGTATTTTCGCTGGATGATATAGAGTGGGCGGATGACCGCGCGTGGGCGCCGCAGGCTGTAGAACGTAACGGCAAGTTTTATCTGTATTGTCCCGTGCACAAGACCAATGGCGGTATCGCGATAGCAGTGGGCGTTTCGGATTCTCCCACAGGTCCTTTTAAGGATCTGGGACATCCTCTGGTATACGAAGGAGACGGTGACTGGAACGATATAGATCCCACGGTTTATATCGATGATGACGGCAAAGCTTATCTGTACTTTGGAAATCCCGAGCTGAGATATGTTGTATTAAACGAGGACATGATCTCTTATGATGAGACTATAGGGGTACAGAAGATACCCATGACGGTTGAATCTTTCGGAAAGGGCAGCCATGGCACGGGAACGACCTACGGCGAAGGCCCATGGTTCTATAAACGCAACGGCATATACTATATGGTATTTGCAGGTTTTGCAGAGGGTGAGCACAGAAACGAGCACTTTGGATATTCCACATCCGATTCGCCTACCGGTCCCTGGAAGTACAGAGGCGTACTTATGGAAGAAGGTCCCTGCTTTACTAATCATCCGGGAATCTGCGATTTTAAGGGACATTCATATCTTTTCTACCATACGGATGAACTTCCCGGTGGAAGCCTCTTCCACAGGAGCGTATGTGTTGCCGAGTTTAAATATAATGAAGATGGCACGATAGATACCATAGAGAAGTGCAAAGGCGTGAACGGGATCTGACGAAGTCTATTTCAATCCGCCCGCCAAAGCGCAGATCGCAAAGACTGCAACCTGTACTGCCACTATTGTGGAGCCGACCGGGGTTCCGGTCAGTATGGAAATGATCATGCCGGCAAATGAGCTGATCACGGATAATACTGCAGAGCAGATGGTAACGTGCTTAAAGTTCTTGAAAATGCGCATGGCTGAAAGAGCCGGAAAGATCACCAGGGCAGAGATCAGCAGCGATCCCACAAGGTTCATTGCCAGTACGATTATCACGGCAATAACTATGGCGATCAGCAGATTATAGGCGTCTGTATTGGTGCCGGTAGCTTTTGCAAAGTTTTCGTCAAAAGTAACGGAGAAGATCTTATTATAAAAGATGATGAATATCGCGACCACCAGGATCGACAGGATCACGCACAGGCTTACTTCCGCGGGCGTAAGGGTAAGTATCGAAAGTGAGCCGAAAAGCGTGGTGCATACATCTCCCGAAAGATTTGACGAGGTGGAGAAAATGTTCATTATAAGATAACCAAAGGCGAGAGCCCCTACGCTGATCATGGCGATAGCGGCATCGCCTTTTATCTTTGTATTCTGACCGGTGCGCAGCAGCAATATGGCGCTGATAATGGTAATCGGAAGCACCAGCAGCATGTTATTGCTGAGATTTAAAACAGCAGCAATGGCCATTGCGCCGAATGCCACATGTGAAAGTCCGTCGCCTATGAAGGAAAAACGCTTAAGCACAAGGGTAACACCCAGCAAAGACGAGCAAAGCGCTATGAGCACGCCTACGATAAGGGCATAACGAACAAAAGGAAATTGAAGATATTCATAAAGCTTTGCCATTAGCTGCCTCCTGCTGTATAACAAATAGTCTGCCCATTTCACTTTTTAAGTATTCATCTTTGCTGCCAAAGAAAAACTTGTCCCCGCCTATATGTAATATGCTGGTAGCGTATCGCACGGCGGCAGAGATATCATGGCTGACCATGATAACGGTAAGGCCTTCTTTGTTAAGCCGGCTGATAAGCTCATACATTTCGGCGGTAACTTTAGGGTCCAGGCCGGAAACCGGTTCGTCCAGCACCAGCAGCTTTTCGGTGGCGCACAGAGCCCTGGCTAGAAGAACGCGCTGCTGCTGTCCGCCGGACAGTTCGCGGTAGCATCTGTTTGCCAGATCTGTTATATCCATGCGCGCCATGTTTCTCTTCGCCAGTTCTTTTTCCTCTTTATTATAAAAAGGGCGCAGACCGCAGCGACCCTGACAGCCGGAAAGCACGATCTCCTTTACCGATGCGGGGAAGTCTTTCTGTACAAGGGTTTGCTGGGGCAGATAGCCTATATCGCCGCCTTTGAGCTCTTCAGATCTGACTATCGTTCCCTTCAGAGGTTTTTGAAGCCCCAGCAGGGTTTTCATCAGAGTTGACTTGCCGGAGCCGTTTTCTCCGACAATGCAAAGATAATCTCCGCTGTTAACGGAGAATTCAAGGTTTTCCACTATAGCCCGGGATTCATATCCCAGGCTCAGATTTTCTGCTCTAAGTAATTCCATTTAAAGATCGTCCGAATCCAAAAGAATTGTGAAAGGACCGTCGTTTATAAGACTTACTTTCATATGTGCGCCGAATTCGCCCTGTTCGACCTTCGGCACGGATTTTTTGCATTCTTCTATAATGTATTCGTAAAGCTCTTCGGCCAGGTCAGGGGCGCCGGCTTTGGTAAAGCTTGGGCGGTTGCCGTGTCTGCAGTCTGCATAAAGCGTAAACTGCGAGATAAGCAGAAGTTCTCCGCCCACGCTGTCCAGAGAAAGATTTGTTTTATCGTTTTCGTCCTTGAATATGCGCAGGCCCAGCATTTTTTTGATAAGCTTATCGGCTGTTGCCCTGGTATCATCCTGTCCGATGCCTATCAGGACAACAAAACCTTTGCCTATTTTGCCGCATACATGCCCGTCGACCGACACACTGCCTTCAGTGACGCTTTGTATCACAAATCTCATAATTCTTACGGAGTCATGGTTATGATCTTGCCGTTCTCATCATACTTAAGTTCCATATACTTGACATTACGTCTGTGGTTGATGCCGTTTGACAGCTCACAGTCGTGATAGAAGAGATACCATTTTCCATGATATTCAACTATGGAGTGGTGAGTGGTCCAGCCAAGTACGGGCTCTAATATCCTGCCCTGATAGGTGAAAGGTCCGTAAGGGCTGTCACCTGTTGCATAAACAAGATAATGAGTTGTACCGGTTGAATATGAGAAATAGTATTTTCCGTTGTATTTGTGGATCCAGGGATCTTCGAAATATCTGCGGTCTTCGTCGCCTGCGCGAAGCTCTACGCCGTTCTCGTCAAGGATCTTGATGTGCTGCATGGAGCCTTTGAGCTCTTTCATGTTATCAGCCAGCTCGCATACGAGAGGTCCTACCTCGGGCTCGTCCTTTGCATTTTCGCCGCCGTTGGGATCGAAGCTGCCGGTCTTCCATTTTTCCAGCTGGCCGCCCCAGAGACCGCCGTTGTAGATATAAGCCTTTCCGTCATCATCCATAAGGATGGCGGGATCGATGCTGTAGCTGCCCTGAATATAATCGGGCTCTGCCTTGAAAGGTCCTTCGGGCTTGTCGCTTACAGCCACGCCTATGCGGAAGATGCCTTCCTTATCGCGAGCGGGGAAGTAAAGATAATACTTGCCGTCCTTGCATACGCAGTCGGGTGCCCACATCTGCTTGCTGACCCAGGGGACGTCTTTCATGTGAAGCGCTTCGCCGTTATCAACACAATCTGCCTCAAGGTTGTCAAGGGAGAGGATATGGTAATCCTCCATCTGATACTCATCTCCATCGTCATTATCCTCGCCGTCGTGAGCCAGGTCATGTGAAGGGTAGATATAGATCTTGTCATTGAACACACGGGCTGAAGGATCTGCCGTAAAAATGTGTGAAACCAGGGGTTTCTTCTGTTCTGCCATATCGTTTCTCCTTTTCTTTATTATAATAGAAATAACTGTATCTGATTTTATCGCAGGCATGGTGGTGCGTCAAGCTAATAAAATGCTTGAGACAGGCTATTTGTTGCGGTAATGTATAAAAGAGAGGTAGACCAAAAGAAAGACAGCGTGGTAATATAGGAGAAAAGGAGATCAGGGCAGAAAGGATCATAAGATATGGGGTTATTTGATAAGTTTACCGGGAAATGCGCAGAGCTGGAAGATGTGCTTTTACGCATGGAATCCAATATTTCCAATAATTATAAGGATGCGGCTCAGTCAAATCTTAAGGAACTGGCAGAAAAATACGAGCGCCTTCTGTCAGAGGGAAAACTGAATGATAAACAGAAGGCGCGGTATTCCGATCTGCTGGCCACATACAGCGAGAGGATGAAAAAGTTTACTCATAAGGACCAGACGCCGTATTGGACCAAGTAGCAGGTATTTTTCTGCAGGTTCATATCATGAGGGGGAAAAGCATTTGACTTCTCCCTTGTAGATCCCGCTGTCCAGGGACTTTTGTGCATCGTTCCAGCGGATGGTTGTAAGACTGTATTCTCCCTGTTCGTATCCGTACCCGTCGCCGGCATCATCGTATAAGCTGTAGCAGGCGTCGCGGCCCGGATATACACGGAAGCAGAGTTTAATATCCGAATCGGCAAGTCTGCCGGTATAAGCCCATTTGCCGGGTTCCATAGTAGGTATGATCGAACCTGCCTTTACAAAGACGGGGATCTGATCAAGAGTTACATTTCTGTCTATATGGCGGCCTCCGCTGAATCTTTCGCCGCTGCAGTAGTCATACCAGTCACCTTCGGGAAGGTAGATACTGATCTGTGAGGCGCCTGCTTCTGTTACGGGGCAGATCATCATATCATCGCCCAGCATGAACTGTGTGCCGCATTCGCGGGCGTTCTTATCATCGGGATAGTCAAAGGCGAGCATGCGTATTATGGAGCTGTCCTCCAGCCATGCCCTGCCGGCAAGTGAATAAAGATGCGGCAGCAGGCTGTATCTTAAGTCTATGGTTTTACATAAGGCGTCATAAAATCTTCCGCCGTCAGCCATGAAGAACCAGGGTTCGCGGTTGCAGTCGGTGCCGTGCGCCCTGAATACGGGCAGGAAGGCAGAGAACTGAAACCAGCGCACATAAAGCTCGCAGTATGCGGGATCCTTTTCTGCGTTTTCGTAATCGCCCTTCCAGAACCAGTTATCACCGGGACGTACAAAGAATGCGCCTATGTCGTTTGTCCAGTAGGGCAGGCCGCTGGCGCAGAAGGAAAGGCCCGCAGCTATCTGGCGGCGGTAGCAGTCCCAGCTGGCTTCTATATCGCCGGACCATAAAACAGTGCCAAAACGCTGCTGGCCGACTGTGCTGCTTCTGGTCAGATTCAGGACGCGCCTGTCTTTGGTCTCGCCGCGCTGGCCTTCAAATAGCGACTGCGCATGATAGAAGGCAAAGGCGTTTGATAATGCTGCAGGCATGTGATCGCTGCCCTGGCGGACAAAATCCTCATACATGCGGGAAGGTTCGGGCTTTACCTTGTGCATCCATTCCGGAGTATAGGGCTCGCTGGAATCGCACCACCATGCGTCAATGCCGTATTTATAAAGACCTTCGCGTACCTGCGCCCAATAAAGGGCTCAGGCCTTTTCGTCAAAAGCGTTGTACACATTGCTTCCGGGGAGGAAGAGCCCGGCATCTTTAAATGCCTGATGATCGGGGCAGATCTCGGCCATATTGGGCCAGATGGAGATCATCAGATGAGCGTGGTTTTCGTGCAGCTTATCCATCATGGCTGCGGGATCGGGGAATCGCTTTTCGTCAAAGCTCTTCTGACCCCATTCGTTATCCGGCCAGGAAAGCCAGTCTAAGACTATACAGTCTACACCGATATTCTTCTCACGGAAGGTATCGATGGCAGAGGTCAGATCTTCTGCGCTCTCGTAGCGTTCTTTTGATTGTATATAGCCAAAGGCCCATCTGGGAAGCAGGGCTGCTTTGCCGGTCAGGCGGCGGTAGCC
>CADAHD010000033.1:16543-20186 GCA_902787595.1 uncultured Lachnospiraceae bacterium | reverse complement strand
TAGACGCTTGCTGCGCCTATGGATGCGTCAAACATCTCTACCAGGCCCTTCTGTGAGCAGACATTCAGATCCGAAAGCAGCTCCGTCCATGCCTTCTTTTCATCACCGGCCTTAAGAGCTTCGGCAGCCTTTTCGCTGATGACTTTCTTTAAGGGGCTGCTCTCCTCATCGGGTATATCAACGGCTACGCTGCACTCCTGATGCGCGCCGTTTGTATTTAAGAATGCGCGGGAGAGATTTACTATATCCTTGCCTCTCCACTTGAGCACCAGTCTGGGTTCCTTTGTAACAACAGCCACTTCGGTAGCCTCGAGGTTTTCCTCATCGGCATATTTCATAAACTCTGCCACATCAGCCGGATCAACGACTACCGCCATTCTCTCCTGTGATTCGGAGATAGCCAGTTCGGTACCGTCAAGACCTGCGTATTTCTTGGGCACTTTATCAAGGTCAACGGTAAGACCGTCTGCCAGCTCGCCGATGGCAACGGATACGCCGCCTGCACCAAAGTCGTTGCACTTGCGGATCAGCTTGCTGACTTCGGGACGTCTGAAGAGACGCTGAAGCTTTCTCTCCGTAGGCGCATTACCCTTCTGTACCTCTGCGCCGCACTGCTCGATCGACTGCTCTGTATGCACCTTGGAAGATCCCGTAGCGCCGCCGCAGCCGTCACGGCCGGTCCTGCCGCCCAGAAGTATGATCACATCCCCGGGATCGGAGGTAAGACGCTGCACGTTCTTTCTGGGAGCCGCTCCCATGACTGCGCCTATCTCCATGCGCTTTGCGACATAATTGGGATGATATATCTCTTTAACATATCCGGTAGCCAGACCTATCTGGTTGCCGTAAGATGAATAACCTGCTGCCGCGCCTCTTACCAGCTTCTTCTGTGAGAGCTTGCCCTTTAATGTTTCCGAAACGGGAACGGTAGGGTCGGCTGCGCCGGTGATGCGCATTGCCTGGTATACATAGGAACGTCCCGATAAGGGGTCTCTTATGGCGCCGCCCAGGCAGGTTGCGGCTCCACCGAAAGGTTCTATCTCGGTAGGATGGTTATGTGTCTCGTTCTTAAAGCTTATCAGCCACTCTTCGGTATAAGGATCTATGCCGTCTCCGGGCTTGATCTCTACAGGTACAACTATTGAGCAGGCGTTTATCTCATCGGATTCTTCCATATCCGTAAGTATGCCGTCGTGACGCAGCTTCTTCATTGCGATCAGCGCCAGATCCATAAGGCAGACAAACTTGTCATCCCTGTCCTTATAGAGCTCTTCCCTGGTATCAAGATAGCTTAAATAGCTGGTCTCTATGGGCGTGCGGTAAAAGCCTTCGCCAAAGCTTACATCTTTAAGCTCGGTGGCAAAGGTGGTATGGCGGCAGTGATCCGACCAGTAGGTATCGAGCACCCTTATCTCTGTCATCGAAGGATCACGTTTCTCTTCTTTTGAGAAATAATTCTGTATATGCAGGAAATCCTTAAAGGTCATAGCCAGACCCAGGCTGTCATACAAAGCCTTAAGGTCCTGCTCGTTAAGCGAAGTAAAACCGTCAAAGATCTTTACATCTTCCGGCTCATCATATCTGGTGATAAGAGTCGCAGGCTTTTCCATGCCGGTCTCGCGGGAATCAACGGGATTTATGCAGTACTGCTTGATCCTCTCAAACTCCTCATCGCTGATATCACCGCTTATCACATAGGTAACTGCGGTATGTATCACAGGCTGCTCATCCTCTTTAAGGAAGCGGATGCACTGCTCAGCCGAATCCGCTCTCTGGTCATACTGGCCGGGAAGGAATTCAACGCCGAAAACCCTTGCCCCTTCGGGCACGGGTATCTCTTCATAATATATCTGATCTACAGGCGGCTCCGAAAAAACCGTCCTCGCTGCGGTCTCAAAAACAGCATCCGAAACGTTCTCTACATCATATCGGATATAAACCCGGATTTCTTTAACCCCTTTTATGCCAAGATAACCCGGAATTTCATTTTCCAGTTCCCTGTCCTTTACCGCATACTCCTTTTTCTTTGCTACATAAATACGTTTTACGCCGCTCATAACGATCCTTTCTCAATAATAAATTAAGTTTACAGGCAAATTTCCGGACGCATCCGTACGGATCCGTTCCGGAAGTCATATAAAGTTGATTATACCGCCATTGCGGCCGTATGTAAAGTTATGCGCTCCAAAAATCCACCAGCTCTTTCATACGGCTCACGGCGTGAAAGAACACTCCGTTCTTAACTCCTTCCGTCCACATATAAGCCTTGGTCATCCCCTTCATGCAGTAATTCGTCAGGATATCGCCGATAAGCTCTATCTCCATAATATTGCATCTGTCGATCAGCCTGTGCTCGTCCTCTGCCGTCTTCAGATGATTCCTGCTGTAAGTATAGATGTAATTCTTTTTATAAAAGCCGGTCTTCTGCACCTTTTTTACAAAAGCCAGCAGGGTTGAATCGTAGGTGGGAACGCTTATGGTATTTGCTTTCCCCTCCCCCGGCTCGTATCTGCCGCCCACATCCTGGCCTTTTTTGCTTTCCAGCCAGGGCAGATAACGGCTCAGCTCCATTATGTCGGAGCGGTACTTTTCGAGCATTTTAACTATGCTTTCCTTACTGTTGTTCTCCATAGGGATCCTCCTTTATCAAGCTCCTTGGGCCAGCCTCAGCTAAAACAGCTGCCTTATCAGTTCCAGTGCCTCGTCATATTCAAATTCCGCGACAGCCTTCTTAACTTCCAAAAGCTGCCTGCGAAGGCCTGCGTCCATGGGATAGGTGAGCAGATTGTCTATCTTTCTGGAAGCCTCCGACTGTTCGAGGAGTTCCAGACTGCCCTGCAATGCATGCAGCATGTTCGAGAATTCTTCCCAGGAAAGCTCCTCTTCCCTGATCGGTATTATCTCTTCTCTCAGCATTCCCACATCTTCCAGCGCCGCCCTGATCCCGTCCAGCATTTTTTCATATTGCGCTATGAGGAAATCGCCTTCGCGGTCTATAACTTCCACCTTGCCGTCACGTCCCGCATATTCCTGAAGCCTGGCCAGCTCCGAAAGATGCGCCGCGCCTATGCCGGCCATCAGGCCTTTCAGCGCATGCACTTCATATACATACTGGCGGTAATTTCTTGAGGACAGGCAGTCGCGCATCCTCTGCAGATGTCCCGGTCCGTCGTCGCAGATATATTTGAGTATCTGCAGATAGCGGCCCATATCGCCGCCGTAATTCTTAAGACCGGCTTCCTGGTCAACGCCGGCTATATCAACGCGCACTTCACTGTAATCGGCCTGCTCCTCATCCCTGTCAACGTAATGTATTATCTCGGGCGGAAGGAATTTCTTGAGCACCGCTTCCATCGCCGATAAGGCTATGGGCTTGGAAATATACTCCTGGAAGCCGCTCTGCAAAAACATCTCCCTGGTCCCGCTTATCGCGTTGGCCGTAAGCGCGATGACCGGCAGCCTGCGTATGCCCGGATCCTTGTGGCTGCGTATCAGCGCCGTAGTCTCTATACCGTCCATCTCGGGCATCATCTGGTCCATCAGTACCATATGATAATTGTTCTTTTCGAGCTTTTCCAGACATTCCAGCCCGCTCATCGCCGTATCCACGCGCACCTGATACATCGAGAGTATGCCCTGGGCC
>CADAHD010000033.1:0-16485 GCA_902787595.1 uncultured Lachnospiraceae bacterium | reverse complement strand
GAGAATACACTTCCTATACCGTAGGTGCTCTTTACCGATATACCGCCGCCCATGCCTTCGACCAGACGCTTGCATATTGCCAGGCCCAGTCCGGTTCCTTCTATGGTACGGTTCTTTATCATATCGGCGCGCTGGAAACTGTCGAACAGCGTAGGCAGGCTTTCCTCCCTTATACCGCTTCCGGTATCTTCCACCGATACCTTTATGACCGCTTCGTCTTCGCCTTCTTCTTCCCAGTCTACATTGACTCTGATATAGCCGCGCTTGGTATACTTGGCTGCATTGGTCAGTATGTTTGAATATATCTGCCTCACCTGGGTCTCATCCCCCAGGAAGGTGGTCGGCAGGTCTTCATTTACATGAACGATCAGCTCCACGTTTTTATCGGCAAGACGCAGGCTTATCATATTGCAGATATCCTTGAGCACCAGTCCCAGATTATACTCCGTTACGGCAGTCTCCACCTTGCCGGTCTCTATCTTCGAAAAGTCCAGTATGCCGTTTATGATGGAAAGCAGCGTGTTGCTGGCGTTACGGATATTATTTGCATTCTCCTCAACATGGCTGTTGATGTTATCGTTAAGTATCAGCTCGGTCATGCCTATGATGGCATTCATGGGCGTCCTTATCTCGTGGCTCATGTTGGCCAGGAATACGGACTTTGCCTGGTTGGCCGCCTCCGCCTCGTCCTTAAGGCGGGTAAGCCTTTCGGTAAATTCATGCTCCTCTGTCTTATCATTTATCCATATGGTTGTGCCTTTGTAAGTATCCTTATCATAAAAAGGCACGAGAGAGACCAGATAATGCTTATCTCTTACGATGATCTCATGATGGTCGCTCGCTTTAAGCTTTTTGGCAATGCCCTCCTTAGTGGCGTCATAATTCAGCTCAGGGAAGATCTCCCTGGCTTTTTCATTTACAAAAAGGACCCTGTCCATGGCATCCACCACGACGAAGCCCTCTTCTATGGTCTCTATAATATCGTCTCTGGCCATTATCATCGAATCAAACATGCGGTAGCGGAATACCAGCGCTCCCACCAGCGGCCAGCATACCATAACAAAGAGGCCGGCAAGCGAATAGGGCAGATAATCTTTAAGCCAGAGCTGCAGCACCGCTCCCAGCGCAGGGATCAGCTCAGCAAAAGCCAGCCAGCGCGTGCCTTTGTTTGTCTCTATCATTTTGTTCAGATAATAACGGAAGGTAATGTAAAAGCCAAAAACGGCTATGAATATCAGTATCGAAATATCTACGTATAAAGGCCAGTGATACTTATAGATAAAATCGTCCCCGCGCATTTCGACATCCAGAAACGGAATGCCCGAATTCGGCGCCAGAAGGACCAGAAGGATGTGGACGGCCAGCAGGCTCATCATCGGCAGCCTTATCACCTTTGGTATATCCACCCCGCAGGCTCTAATAGAAAAAAATACCAGAGCCACGATAAAGGCTCCCAGCGAAACGATCTGCAGCTGAAGGGATATAAGCATCATCTCCGGCTTATCCGAGCAGCATTCAAGACAAAAACCTATAAGCCCCAGCGCTGCCGAAAGACCGGTAAAATTAAGACCTTTCTGAATATATGAAGGCTTTCCCTGATTGATCTTGAACATAGTCCACAGCCATAACAGAGTTCCTATGGCAAAGACTATCTGAACTATCACACCCATACCCTTAATTATACCCGAAAATCAGGGCTTTGTACAGTATTGTAAATACTGTGATCATCCGTTATAATAACAGTAGTTCCGGGTACCACCCAAAGGTTCCTGCGTTTTGAGCCTACAGTACTTTAAACGGGATTCCTATATTGCCAAGCGGATGTCAGGCCTCAGCAGTATTCAGTGGAAGGCAGATGTTTTGGTTGCGGTCGCCCACCTGGCTTAGGCTAGGAGTCAATTGGCAGGAATCGGTATCCGGTTTTTTTATGCTCTTTACGCCTTATTTAAAGCGGAATATCAGCATATCGGACAAAGCATCTATCGCCGTATCCAGCTCATTTGCCGCGCTGCGGAATTCGTCTGCCTTATCGCTGAGTTCGGCGGCAGGCCCGCCCGAAAGCGTCTGCTGCGAAAAATCCAGATCGTCATAAAGATCCTCAAGCTCATCAGCCTTGCCTCCAAACTGCTTTTGAAGCTCCTTCAGCTCATCCCTGATGGCGCCTATGCGCTCCATAAGCGTCCCGGCCGCAGCCGCGCTCTCATTAAGCTCAGCTTTGATCTCTTCGTCGGAATGGCGCAGAACGCCGGCCTGATCCGCATCTTCAAACAGTTCGTCTATAACTGCCTTATCCATATATGCCTCCTTGTTTATGATCTGCTATTTTACTTATGCAGATATGTATCTTTTTTCTTGCTTGACATTTAGTATGTCCTTATGTATAATGCCATTTGTGCTTAGGGGATTAGTTAAACGGTTTAACATCGGTCTCCAAAACCGTCGAAGAGGGTTCGACTCCTTCATCCCCTGCTTTATCGGGCCTGAGCAATACGCTCAGGTCTTTTTTTGTGCACATGTGCCGCTTCATTTTACTAAGCATTTCCCGCCAGTTCCTCTTCCAGCGCTTCCCACTCCTCCATATATGCGTCAGCCTGCGCATTAAGCTCGTCAAGCTGTTTCTGCAGATCCTGGAGTTTTTCATAATCGCTTGCATTTGCGGGATCGGCCATGCTCTCTTCAAGCTCAGCCTTCTTAACATCGTTTTCTTCTATCAGCTGTTCAAGCCTTGCCAGTCTGCGTTCGGCCTTTGCCCTCTCCTTGCCCGGATTGGACTTCTTCGCTTTAGGCTCTGCAGGCTGTGCGGGAGCCTCGGCGTTCTTTTCTATCTTCCAGACTGCCTCCTGGTCCTGAAGCTTTTCCCTTCCGTAATGGCGTTCAAACTCCTCATAGCCAAAGGGAAAATATTCCGCATTGCCGGGTCTGAATATCAGCAGCTCATCGGCAAGGCGCCTTATAAGATAACGGTCGTGGGAAACAAAGAGCAGCGTCCCCCTGTATTCGGAGAGCATTTCCTCCAGCGCTTCCTTACCCACAATGTCCATATGGTTGGTAGGCTCATCCAGTATCAGGAAATTGGGCCTGGTCTGCAGTATCTTTGCCAGAGCCAGTCTTACCTTCTCGCCGCCGGAAAGATCCGATACATTCTTAAATACCTCATCTCCGGTAAAGAGAAATCCTCCCAGCACATTACGCACTTCCGTTTCGGTAAGGGTCGGATAGGTATCCCAGAATTCGTCCAGCACGGTCTTGGTGCTCATGCTTTTGGCCATCTGCTGTTCGAAATATCCCACATCCACGGCGTATCCGAATTCGTACTTTCCGCTCTTTCTGGGTATCTGCCCCATAAGTGTCTTTAAAAAGGTGGACTTGCCCAGGCCGTTGCCGCCTATCACTCCAAGCTTTTTACCCTTCTGAAGATTAAGCGTGACACGGCATAATATCTCATCATAGCCAATGCCCAGATTATCGGTTATCAGCACATCCCTGCCGCTTTCGCGCGCGGGCTCCGAAAGGCCGTGAAAAGCCCTGGTATCGGATTCCTCGGGACGCTCTATATCTTCCATATGCTCTATGGCCTTTAACTTGGATCTGGCCATGGCAGCCTTGGTCGCTTTATGTATAAAACGGTCCGCCACAGCCTGGAGGCGTTCCTTCTCCTTCTGCTGCGCCAGATAATCCTTCAGCTGTTTATCATGAGCTTCCTTCTTAAGCCTTACAAACTCACTGTAGTTACCCGGATATCTTTTTATCCTTCCGCGCTCGATCTCCCATACAGTCTCCGCAACGCGGTCGAGAAAAAGACGGTCATGACTTACCACGACAACCGCCCTGGGGTACTCTGCAAGGTAATCTTCCAGCCAGGCTATGGTAGAGATATCCAGATGATTGGTAGGCTCGTCCAAAAGCAGTATATCGGGTCTGGATAAGAGCAGTTTGATAAAGGCTATCTTGGTGCGCTGCCCTCCGGAAAACTCCGAAAGCGGCCTGTCCTCATCTTCCCTGGAAAAGCCGAAGCGCGTATAGAGCATGTCATAATCTTTCTCATAGCGGTAGCCACCCATATAATTAAAGCGTTCCTCCATGAGAGCATACTCTTCCGCCAGGGCATGATCCTCTCCCTGCTGCAGTTTTTCCAACGCTTCATCCATGCGGCGCTTAAGCTCGAGCACCGGTTCAAAGACACGTTTGAGCTCCTGCCTTTTAATAAAGTTGTCTTACCGCAGCCGTTCCTGCCCACAACGGCGAGCTTCTCCCCTTCACGTATGTCGAAATTCACATCCCTGAGGATCAGCTCGCCGCCGTATGAAACATCTGCATTCTGTATTGATAAAAGCATCTCTTAAATCTTGGTATATATCTCGCTGTCCAATGAAGAATCGCCGTTTTCGTTCTCCCTGTAAGGAAGGGTGATAGGAGGAACCTGAAGGCCCAGGCCGCATAAAGCGGTAACCACACGGATCTTCTCGTTAACAGCCAGCATAACATCGCTCATATAATTCTTCTTGATCATCTCATCGAGATTATCGATAAATGTGCTTACCGAAAAAGGCGTAAGTGTCTCAAGCACCATATTTACATATTTCTTCTCCTCATCTGCTATCTCAAAACGCACATGCGCCATGGCAGTAGTGGGCGCAGCGGGATTAAGATGAACTGCAACCTTTGTCTGCACGCTCATTTTGATCTGCTCTCCGGGCTTTGCGCTGTATGCATTGTTATATTCCAGCGTCTTGATATTTGTAGGCCCTACTGTGATCTTAACATCTTTCATTTTTTTCATTCTCCTTTTAGTTTATTATATATCTGCTGGCTTAATCCACCCAGTATATTTTCATCCAGAGCATCAGCGTTTCCCGCGTCACATAATGCCGCATTTGCGGGTATTATGGGTATCTTTGCGCAGTGCTCTATCCCGTATGCAGCGGCAGCTTCTTCAAGATGGCTCTGTCCGAAGATCTCATGACGCTTCCCGCAATCGGGGCACTCAAAATATGCCATGTTCTCCACTATTCCCAGGATAGGCACGTTCATGGCCTGAGCCATATGAACGGCTTTGCCCACGACCATGGATACCAGCTCCTGCGGTGAGGTTACCACCAGTATGCCTTCTATGGGCAGTGACTGGAATACCGTAAGCGGCACATCGCCGGTTCCGGGAGGCATATCCAGAAGCATCATATCCACATCGCCCCAGGCCACCTCGGTCCAGAACTGTCTTACCGTGGATGATATTACCGGACCGCGCCAGATGACAGGATCATCTTCGTGCTCTAAGAGCATATTTATGCTCATCACCTTAATGCCGCCTTTGCTTACTGCAGGAAGAACATTTTTTCCGTCGCTTCCGGCCTGCTCATGTATGCCGTACATGCGGGCTATGGAAGGTCCGGTTATATCGGCATCCAGTATCGCCGCGCTCTTTCCGCTCTTTGAAAAGGCATTTGCCAGAAGAGCGGTCACCATCGATTTGCCCACGCCGCCTTTGCCGCTTATAACGGCTATCATATGCGCTACATTGGAAGCTGCGTTAGCCGCATCCTTTGCAAAAGGATCCCTGCGTGATGCGCAGCCGTTTTCGCCGCAGCTGCTGCAGTTATTTGAACATTCTTCACTCATTGTTTTATCTGCCTAAAAAGGCGTTGCTCCTTCTCCATGATTCTTTTTTACTATGAAAAGATCCGCTACGGCCTTTGCCAGACCGAAAGGATACAGCTGCATCATACGCGTGCTTATCAGCTCTCCCATTCGGACATCAAAGCTTATCTGCACAAAGCGCTCATCCCCGGGGAAGGCGTCGTTTAAGTAATTGCCGGGATCCGCATGGCTTGTGGAAGGAGTGGATATATCCACCAGTTTATTGAGCATCATGCCCATAGCCGTAGCCGCCGAGCCCATCATCTGGTTCATCGACTCCGAGACCGCGCTCAGATGCAGCTCCGAAAGCTCCTGCTCATAAAACATGCCGTGTCCGTCGCTTCCCATCATCAGATCCGTCATTATCTTAACATCATCTTCCTTGAGAAAGAGGACACTGTAGCCGTCAAGTCCCTTAACGTAATCCACCCTGGTGATAACGGATCTTACCGCCAGCTCCTCGACTATCTCCCCTCTCTGTTTTATCTCAACAAAAGGGGTCGAGATATCTATATCATTATGCAAAAGCACGCTGAGTGCGGTCATGGCGTTACCAAGCGTAATATTTGCTACTTCTCCGATAGCGGATATCTCCATATCATTAAAGCCCGCCTGCTCAGCTCTCTTTCTTGCAGCTTCTATAGCAGCGCTGTCCATCAGCCTTTGCCCTCCTGTCGTAGTATTTATACCGCGGCGTTAAGCCCTTATTACTTTGCGGCATCCTTTCTGTCCCTGTGCATCTCAAAATGTATATCTTTATTCTCATCCAGGCTGCCGCTTATATCCCGGTCGTCCAGGCTTGCTACCAGCTTGTTCCTGTCCGCCGCGCTCTTTGCCGCAGACTTGAGACTGCCGGGGCCGTTCACGCAGCCTCCGGTGCAGATCATTCCTTCGATAAAATCTTCGGGCAGCCTGCCCACTTTAAGCAGCGTAAGCGCCTTCTTGCATTCCTCAGGTCCGTTGCAGGCGCAGACGCTCAGCTCGTCTCCGGCTCCGGACTCCTTATATGCCCGCTCAACAGCAGCCATAACGCCGCCGTTCTTCGCAAAATTCTTTCCGTATTTGCTGCCCTGCTGGTTTTCCAGTGCTCTGGGCTTAAGCTCGATCTCCTTTGCGCGCAGCAGCGCCATGAGTTCCTCAAAGGTCAGTACCAGATCCGCATTGTCACCGGGTATATGCTGATACTGCCCCGCCTCACTCTTCTTTGCGATACAGGGTCCTATAAAGACGCACAGAGCCTCCGGATGCCTTGCCCTTATCAGACGGGCTGTAGCAGCCATAGGAGATACCGTGGTCGAAATGCATTCCGCAAGCTGCGGGAAATGCCTGTTTATCATATGTACAAAGGAAGGGCAGCAGGAAGTAGTCTTCTTCTTGCCTTCCTTCTTTGCCTCCGCCCATTCCTTAGCCTCTTCATAAGCCACATAATCGGCTCCCAGGGCTACTTCCACCATATCCGCAAAGCCCAGCTCCTTGATGGCATCCCTGAGCGAATCCATCGATATGCCCGGGCCGAACTGCCCTTCACCGGCAGGCGCCACCATGGCATATGCTTCCCTTCCCGCAAGAAGGGCATCTATCACCTCTATCATACGCGACGAATCGGACACAGCTCCAAAAGGACAGGAAGCTATGCAGTGGCCGCAGCGTATGCACTTCTCATCATCTATATGCACCCGCATATTCTCGTCCATGCCTATGGCGTCGACGGGGCAGGCGCGCTTGCAGGGTCTCTGCAGATCCGCTATGGCGTGATAGGGGCAGGCCTGATGGCACTTGCCGCACTCACGGCACTTGGTGGGATCTATGTGAGCCTTGTCGCGTTCTATAGTGACCGCGCCAAAGTTACAGGAATTGAAACAGGCCTTGGCCATGCACTTCTGGCAGTTGTCCGTTACGACAAAACGCGTGATGGGGCAGCCCTCACATGCTGCCGGCAGTATCTGCACGGTATTATGACAGGGTTCTCCCGTAAGCGGGTTTCTGTTACGCGCCAGACTGATGCGCTCGCGCACCACTTCTCTTTCCTTATATACACAGCAGCGAAAAGCAGGCAGGGGTCCGGGAACTATCTCATAAGGTATCCTTTCCACCGCCTGGTCAAGATTTCCCTCAAATTCGGCCTTCGCCACAAGATACAAAACTTCCTGTTTTACATCCACCAGCGAAGGATTCTCATGCAGCATCCTGTTTCCTCCGTTTTCTTTCCACAAGTATTACACATTATAGCAAAAAGCGGTGATTTTATCAATCAAACATTTGCTAATAATTTATGCGGGGTATATAATCAAATTAGTAATAATATACGGGGTAGGCGCTTATGAATAAGAAACTCAAAAACGCTATAGTCATAGCCATTCCTGTGGTGATAATACTGTTCATAGTCCTGAGCAGTTATTTCGGCAGGGCTCTTAAGGCCATTCCCAAAAATCCTGCGGACACTGCCGGAAACAGCTCCGGAAATCTTTATAACGGCGGCACCTTCTGCGAATCGGATGGCAGGATCTTTTTTTCCAATCCCTATGACGGCGGCAGCATCTATTCCATGGGCCCCGGCCAGAGCGACATACGCAAAGTGATAGGCGCCAATGCTTCTTTCATCAACGCAGGCGGAAATTACCTGTACTACTATTCCGAAGACAGCGCCGGCCAGTCGGGACTGGGTTACATACGCGACGGCCGCGGCATATACCGCGTCGACAAAGCCGGAAAAAAGAATATCCTGCTCAGCAATATCACTTCCGACGGGCTTCTGCTTCTGGGCAACACCCTGTACTATACCCACTTTGAGGTAACAGAGGAAAAAGACGGTCCGGCCCCCAGGGTTACGCTTAACGGCATGAGCACGGAAGGCAAAGACGATATGGTCAAGGTAAGCGATCACATAAAGCCCGGCGGATATGCCGGCACATCTGTTTACTATGCTGCCATGACAGGCAATCACTTCCTGTTTTCGCTGGACGGACAGAACGGAAGCATCACACAGATCTCGGATATAAACATGTATGAGCCCACCATAGACGGCAGCACTCTTTATTTCCTGGATATGGATGATAATATGAGCTTAAAGAGCATACCGCTATACGGAGGCGCCGTGACCACACTGAGCACTGAGCGCATCGAGACCTTTAATCTTTATGACGGATACATTTACTACCAGACTATCGACGAAAGCGGCGCAAACGATTACGCTTTCAAGCGCATACGTACCGACGGAGCCGGCGAAGAGATACTGCGCTCAGGCGTAGTAAGAGATATACAGATCACCTCTGAGTATGTTTATTTCAGGGATTTCAATTCCGATGTTCCCATCTACCAGATCCCTACCAACGGCGGCACAAATATCGAGATATTCCAGGGTGCTTCCGACGCCGTTAAATACTAAGAAACTATATGCTTTTCCACAGAGGCCGCGGCCATTTCAGCCACGGTCTTTTTTGTTATGGGATGCCTGAAATAAGGAGCCAGCTGCGCAAGCGGCTTTAAAACAAAGTCCCTTGCCGCCATATCAGGATGCGGTATCACCAGATCCTCATCGTCCAGTACCAGGTCATCGTAAAAAATTATATCAAGATCCAGAGCCCTGGGCCCCCAGTGCTGCTTTTTGCTCCTGTCCAGCCCCTGGGCTTCCTCAACCC
Source organism: uncultured Lachnospiraceae bacterium (assembly GCA_902787595.1). The sequence continues at coordinate 7,213 of CADAHD010000033.1, read as the reverse complement.
TGTGCAGGAAACGAAGCAGTTCATGCGGCTCATAAAGCGTCCATATCCTGACCGCTCCGTTATAAAAATCCTGCTGCTCAACACCGCCGTAAGGCGTGGAGATGAGCGGCTCCGTCTTCTTCAAAACAGCGCAGAAGCTGTCATCATCTATCATCTTAAGGCCTTCGCTTATCTGCTTTTCGCAGTCTCCCTCATTGGCTCCGTACGCCAAATATACAATATGCCTCTTTCTCCTGATGCATACGGATACATTCTCAAACTGCGCATCTATAGGAGCATCGGGCTTTGAAAGCTTTATCTCCAGCTCCTTTAAGCCGGCATATTTACGGAACAATGCGGCAGAAAGCCTCTCCGCCACGGTCTCTATAAGCTGATGGCGCTGCTTATTGAACTCGTCCTTGATAAACAGGCATACCTCTTCATAGGATATGCTCTTATCCAGCCCGTCACTGAGTCCTGCTTGCTGCAGGGATAAAAAAAGCCTGAGCGACAGGACAAAATCCTGCCCACGGGCTTCTTCCTCGGGGTATACTCCGTGATACCCGAATATCCTAAGACCTTCTATCTGTATCTCATCCATGCTCATATGCTCTTTCCAAGCATCGCGTAAAAGCGTCTCTCAAGATCCGGATCATTCTCAAAATCCCCTCTCATGGCCACTGTCACGGTGCTGCTGCCGGGCTTTTTAACGCCTCTCATGGTCATGCAGGTATGCTCCGCCTCCACCATTACCATGGCTCCGCTGCATTCCAGTTCATCCATCAGAGCGTCGGCGATCTGCCCGGTCATGCGCTCCTGCATCTGCAGACGCCTTGCAAAAACCTCTACTGTCCTGGCCAGCTTTGAAAGCCCGGCCACCTTGCCATCCGGTATATAAGCTACATGCACCTTGCCGAAAAAGGGCATAAGATGATGCTCGCAGGTAGAAAAGAAAGTGATATCCCTCTCAAGCACCATGTCTTCGCTTTCGGTACTGAAAGTTCTGCACAGGTGGTCTCCGGCGTTCTCATCCATCCCCGCCAGAGTTTCGGAATACATGCGCGCCACACGCCTGGGCGTATCCTTAAGGCCTTCTCTCTCAACATCCTCGCCCATTCCCTCAAGGAGCAGGCGCACCGCCTTTTCTATCTTTGCTTCATCTACCATCTTTCTGTTCCTTCTTTTTAAACTTTCTTCTATTTTCGACTGCGATCCTGAAAGCATACAGCCATGATAAGGATCCGCAGGCTATAACAGCTCTTTCTCCGCCGGACAAAAGGAGCGCCATCTCAAGTGCCTCTTCCACACTGCCTGCCGCCGTGGTATTCGGAATATATCCGGCTCCGCATTCCGCCAGCTCATAACCGTCCAGCGCTCTGGGATTTCCGGGAGGAGTCAGCGTCAGCAGATGCGACGCGCCGCCGCTCAATATGCTGATGATCTTTTCGTATTCCTTATCCCTCAGCACTCCCATCACCAGGATGTATCCGCCTTCGGGAAAATATATATCCAGGCTTTGCTTAAGCGCCAGAGCTCCCGCTTCGTTATGCGCGCCGTCGGCTATTATACAGGGATTTTTTTCAAGTACCGAAAACCTTCCGTACCACTGCGCCGCCTTAAGCCCTTCCTTAAGAGCTTTATCGCTTATCTTAAAGCCTTTCTCACGCAGCGCTTCCGCCGCCTTTACCGCGAGTGCCGCATTCGCCGGCTGATACGCTCCTGTAAGGCTTATCCTTATGCTTCCGTACGGCTTTAATTCAAAACGCGTGCCGTTTAAGGAATAATGTATCTTATCGGGCTGCTCTGCCTGCGCGAAACTGCAGCCCTGCTTCTCTGCCTTTTCCTTAAGGATGCGCGATACTGCCGGCTCCTGACGGGCGCTCACTACGGCAGCTCCCGCCTTGATGATGCCGCTCTTCGTCTCCGCAATGGCTTCTATGGTGCTGCCCAGAAAACCCATATGGTCCAAAGCTATGGGTGCAAATACGCATACCTTTGTATCCGTAAGTATGTTGGTCGCATCCTCCGCTCCGCCCATGCCGCATTCAACGACGACGGCCTCGCAGCCCTTATCCTTAAAATACATGAACGCCAGCACGCAAAGGGCTTCAAAAAAAGTAGGCAGCTCCGCGCCTTCGGCCCCAAGAGCCTCTTCGGCTGCCTTTATCTTTTCCCAGTATGCATTCCAGCTCCTTTGACTGATCTGCCTGCCGCCCACGCATACCGTTTCACGCTCATCATGCATGGCCGGTGAATAAAAGCATCCGCTTTTAACTCCCGCAGCCTTAAGCACAGCTGTCAGATAAGCCAGAACAGAACCCTTGCCGTTGGTACCTGCGATATGAACGGCGCAAAGACCTTTCTGCGGATCTCCCAGCTTCTGCGCCAGCGCGCTCACAGCTAAAAGTCCCGGCCTGCTGCCCCTGCTCTTTAACTGCGATATATATTCGTCAAGCTCTGCAGAGGTCATTCAAAAGTATCGGGGATCCCGTCTCCGTCAACATCGCCGTTAGCGCCAAAGTTGATATTCTGCATGTTCACCGTACGGCGCTTGATGCGCTCGCTGTCGGCCTTCTGCAGTATATAATCCTTAACAGCCTTTGCATTTCTGATATGCTTAAATACCAGATTGGCGTCGGTAACATCACCGGTAAAGCAGGTAACGGTCCCCAGCTTAAAGATCCTCTCCAGCAGACTGGTATTAAGACGAACATCCGTCACCTTATACATATAGCAGTCATCTTCCGATTTGTTTAAGAAGCCCTTGTCTATGGTTATCATATCCTCACGTACATGATAGACGGTGAAAGTCCAGGGTAACCCCAGAAATAACCAGCGTTTTCTCTCTCTGAACACATCTTCTGCCATAGCTACTGCCCTCCGTTCTCTGAATCGTTTTCCCTGTCGGGATTGTTTTTATCCAGGCGCTCAATATAATCAATGACCTCCTGGTTCTTCTCGCCGCTTCTGCAGCCGTAAAGAACATACTGATCCATCCTCTCCCTGCGTATAACCTTTCCGCGAAGATGTACCACATTTCCGTTCTTCTCGTTAATGGTACACGATACTGTCCTTCCGTTCAAGATGTTAAGGCGTTTTTTTGCATCCAGCACAAAAGCAAAACCGCTGGGACTCACATCTTTCAAAGTGGAGAATACCTGATCCGCCACTCCCTCGATGGTAAAGATCGCCGGCTGCCACACGTAGGTTCTGTGCTCGCCGCGCCGGTTCTCTATGCCCTCGCTCATCGGGGATACTATCCTGTGATAGATCAGCCCGTTCTTTTTAACCGTATCTATCCTGCAGTTTTTGAAAGTCCAGTTATTGCCCTCGCCGTCGGGCACCTCCATATGAATCTGCACGCCGCTGCCGGCAAAGTTTACCCTCAGTCCCTTATGCATGAAGGGGATGACCAGTATGCTGCGGTCTCCCGTTTTCATAACGCGGGATATAAACTTCGCCTGGGTATCACCGCCGTTAGAGACGGAGATCTGAACTTTTACCCCCATGGGGATATCGGCGTAATTCATTTCTCAACCTCATATATCACTGCGCAATAGCCCGGAATACTGAGCTTCATCACGCGCTCCTTCGAACTGATCTTTTCCTTCTTCACGGGAACGCTGCCGCCGTACTTTTCCCAGCCGGTGCATAATACGCAGTTCCAGCTCTCATCCTTTTTGCGGCTCTTCTTTTTCTTTGCCGTCTTTTCTTCGGACGTTTTCTCCTCTGCTTCTTCCTTATCCAGAGCCAGCGGGAATTCCTTTATATCTTCCCTGCCGAAATTGATGGCGCATACATAAGCTTTATTCTTGTCCATGCGCTTCATCACATAAAGCAGCTCACCGCCGTCCTGACAATAGAGCCATTCGTAATTATCCCTCTCGTATTCCCTTGCATACAGCACTTCGTTTTCCCTGTAAAGCTTTTGCAGATCGCATACGCAGTCATAAAGGCCCTTGTGCCGTTTTTCCTTCAGAAGTTCAAATTCAACCTCCCTGGTCTCATTCCATTCCGTGCGCTCCCCAAGCTCATTTCCCATAAAGGAAAGCTTTTTGCCGGGATGCATGTACATATACGCATAGTATGTTCTGATCTGCGCGAACTTTTCTTCTTCGCTGCCGTGCATCTTCTCAAGTATGGTGCCCTTACCGCCTACGACCTCATCATGCGAGAGCGAAAGGATAAAGCGCTCCGTATAGTAATACCACATGGAGAAGGTAAGCTTGTGGTAGTTTGCCCCTCTCTGCTCTGCAGGAAGTGAAAGGAAATACAGACTGTCATACATCCAGCCCATATCCCACTTATAATCAAAGCCCAGGCCGCCGTCCTTTACAGCTTTGGTAACTCCGCCCTGCCAGGAAGAAGAATCCTCTGCAAAGAGCATGACCTTAGGATATTTTTTCTTTATAAGGGTAGTGAGCTTTCTTGCAAAGGCCATGCCCGCAGGATTCTCACCCTTTGCCTGTTCGCCGTCGTTGTAAATGAGACAGCTTACGGCGTCCACTCTCAGTCCGTCAAAATGGAATTCGCTTATCCAGTAATCCGCCGCCGAAAGCAAAAAGCTTACCACTTCCGGTCTCTTATGGTTGAACACGCAGGTTCCCCACTGGCTGTCACGATAGTCCTCATAAAGCCTGGTGGTATCGTAAAGCTTCATGGCAAAATCATCCAGCGCAAAGTGCACGGGAACGTAATCCATTATCACACCCAGGCCGGCCTTATGGCATTCATCCACCAGATACTTAAGATCCGCGGGACTGCCGTAGCGGCAGGTGGGAGCAAAGTAGCCTGTCAGCTGATAGCCCCAGGAACCGTCAAAAGGATATTCGCATAAAGGCATAAACTCTATATGGGTATATCCGCTGTTCTTTGCATGCTCTATCAGCGGCGCGGCTATCTCACGATAGCTGTACCAGCCGTGCTCCTCATCGGGGTTGCGCTTAAAGGCTCCCAGATGCGCCTCGTATATCGAAAGCGGCTTGTCTTTACAGTCGCTCCTGTTCTTTATCCATTCATCATCACCGAAAGTATATTCATCAAGGTCTACTATCTTTGATGCGCTTCCGGGCCGCAGCTCTGCTCCGAACGCATAAGGATCGGCGTGTTCTGCCCTCCAGTAATTGTCTCCGTAGATAACATATTTATACAGATCCCCGGGTTTTGCATTCTTTATCGTGATGCTCCATACGCCCTTGTCATCACGCTCCATCGGCACTTCGGTCCAGTTGTTGAAGTCGCCGAAGATGTTCACTCCTCTTGCCGCGGGCGCGTATGTCCTGAACACAGTCCCTGTCTTTGATACATGAGCGCCGAAATACTCATATGCCTTCAGCGCATTTCCTTCCATGAAATCCCTGATAAAAACATCCCTGTTCATCATATCTCTCCTCTGTCAGTTGATCGTAACGTAGCCCGGTCTGAACTGTCCGGTAACCTCCGTATGCTCAGTAATGCTGTAAGCTGCTTTGAGTTTCTCGTAATAATCGCTGCCCACATCAGCATTTCCGCCGGCCACATCATTTAAGTATAACATATAATCCCGCACAAGTGTTTCTTTTTTGAGATTTTCTTCAATATCCGCTATACCCAGTCCGCTTGCGGTCTTTGCCTGCTGCGACATCTTAAAATATTCTCTTTCGGCGTCATAATGTATTTCCTTTAAGCGCTCTTCATCCAGTGAAAAGCCTGCTCTCTCCGCCTCCAGCGAATATATGGCATCCCTTACGGCGTATTCGATCAGGGTCTTTTTTGCAATATTGGAAATGTATCCCGCTTCCTTATCTGTGCTTATGCGCAGCTTCCAGTAAGCCGTGGGATCGGCCTCATCATAGGCCCTGGCATGTATGTCGCCTTCGCGCTCTATGCGCATGATATATCTCGACAGATCCGCCATAGTCAGCTTTATCTCATCGCCATAGGGCGAAGTAATGCTTACGGCGCACTCGTCCAGATGCTCGGTAAGCACATAGCCGTTATCCGATACAGACTTCCGGTTGACTACCACCACGCCCAGTATAAAGATGGCAAGGGCGATGAACACCGGCCTGTATGGTCTGAGAAACGCCAGCGGAGACTTGCGCTCTGTCTTTTTGACCGCCGGGGCGCTGCCCTGCGTGGCGCTCTTTAACGCTCTTATCCTGTTTTCTCTTCTTTTACCGGCTGCATCCATTACGCCACCATGGGAAAGCAATCCTCAAACTCCAGCTGCCTGTATTCTTTTTCATCTTCTTCGGGACAGAAGGACGGCCAGCACATGCGCTTCCTGAAATCTTTTATATATGCGCTGTACAGAGCTCTCATGCTGTGGTCGGTCACTATGCCTTCTTCTTCAAATTCGTATTCTATCTCAATGTCTTCTTCTGCTCCCAGACATTTGCGGATGATAAATTCAGGATCGTAATAGATCTTCTTTTTGCGGCAGTATTCTTCCAGAAAAACCAGCACCTCTATATCCGGTATGCGGTTAAAGCGCCCGAATACCTGCTCCACATGGTTTCCGTAAACCTCCATGGTAACCAGGGGTTTCTTAAGCTCATCGTTTTTCCTGAGGAACAAAACGGTAGTCCTGCACTCCGAATGCGCTGCAGCATAAGACAAAACGCAATTTCCCTGCCCCATAGCTTCATGGAAAAAGTCATAAGAGTTCCTGGGCATCAGAATGCTGTAATCCCGGCCTCTGTATTCCATATCGGAATTAAGCCATCTTTCTTCTATGCGCCTGTCCATCTTTTCATCGTGGCGTGTGTATTCCAGCATTTCTTCCATGCCGTCAACAACATCATCAACATCCTTTGCCGCGGGCAGGCGCAGTCTTCTGAATTCCTCGCGCTCTTCCCTGAAGTGGAGGAACATCTCATAATAACTGAGCTTATAAATGCAGTCTGTATCTCCAAGGCGCCTGAAAAGGGCGCGGCTGAAAGGTTTTCCGCCAAATAAGCCGCAGCCGTCATAAAGCCTCTCGAAATACGCCCACTGCGCAGGCGTAAGCTCGGTTCCGATGATGTGATCGGAATAAGCATTGTATACATCCACATTCCAAGACAGCTCATCGGAATCTTCCAGTTTCCTTATCAGCTTCTCATTATTGAATATCCTGAGAAACTTAAGCGGCGCATTATGCCCTATGATCTTTTCCGGAGAACTGCCGGTAATGTCGTATTCACCTATCCGCTCGATCTCATCGGCGATGATATTTAAGCCGGCTTTGTAGAGTATCTCTCTGCAGCCGCCC
>CADAHD010000032.1 GCA_902787595.1 uncultured Lachnospiraceae bacterium | reverse complement strand
CCAGTTTTGCCGCCAGATAGTATTCCCCTTCAAATTTCGCATACTGCCTGCCCAGATAGGCCTGCAGCCGCTCGTCCATCCCCTTAAATGTGATCAGCGTACAGAGATCGCAGCCGTAATCCGTCAGTTTCCGGTATTGCACCATGATCTCCGCGATCCGTTCCAAGCCGCGCAAAAGATTACTCCTGCTGCGGTAAGAGCGGCGCGCGTAGCTGTTATGATCCGACTGCCATTCACAGATGCTGTCGATACTTTTGTAAAAATATGGGATCAGTTCTAAAGACGGTTGTTTATTGTCCTGTAAATGTCTGATCAGTCCGTTACGGAATGCATTGTTTGCGATATCCACATCCGGATATTTCGGCGAATAGCTGCCGCGATCCAGACAGATATGCACGTAATCTCGGATCTCGCCATCCAGTGACATGATACATTTTTCGTCTGCCTCCTGCAGTTGTCTGTAAACCTCGCCAGAGATCCTGCTGCGTTCCTGTTCGTCCATACCTTACCCCCTTATACTATTGTTATTTTCCTGCTATTTCCGACTGTTTTATTTCTCTTTGGTGCTTTAATTTCCGTCAGAACATCCTGCCGGCCAGCATTGCCAGCCGTACGAAGGTGACATCGTCCCCTTCTTTTAATGCAAGCTGTGTACCGTTTTCGTTATACTCCGCTTCTTCTCCTCCGATAAACACACGGACGATCCCGTCCGCATATGCCTGCCACGCGGTCTGCACCGCTTTATCTTCATCCGGCTCCTTATCGTTGTAGATCTCACCAAAGGCGATCTTTCCGACCTCCGCCATAGTCTGCATATTATCTTCTGACAGTGCCTCGGGTATATGCCCTTCCTTCGCCTCCTGCTGACGGCGTATAAAATCCGCCACCATCATGCGCACCGTTTCTTCGATGAGCTGCTGCGCCGTTTCCGGGCATTTCGAATACTCCATCGCCAGCGGCTTTATGTGCCGCCCTTTCTTGCCCATCTGTTTAACCTGTATATTTAAGACCATGATCACTCCTTATTTCTGTTACGGTATTCCTCAAGATATCCATTCATCTCGTTTGCCTGTGTAAGTTCAAAGATATATTCAACGACCATCGACAGGATAAACACTACCAGCACGCCTGCGGCGATCGCGATCACAACTCCCGGCCTCTCAGACGGGATATTCGGCGCGTTAAAAACGATCAGGAGTATCAGCGCCTCAACGCTCAATTCCTGGATAATGCGTCTGATGATCAATTGTTTCATGCTGATCTCTTTATCCGAATGAAAAAAGAAAACAGGTATCACACCTACCGCCGCATAGAGCAGCGGCGAAACAAAGGCTTCATAACCAAAGGTCCTGTCACTGTCGAACAAAAGTCCCAAAACCATCAGAAGAACAGTGATCAGCGTCACAAGGATAAAGTATAAACGGAATGCTTCCCCGAATTTTTCCTTTATCCTCATCATGACTCACCGCCTTTCAATGCGTTCTTCAGATCCGCAACGTATTTCCTGGATATCACGACCTCTTCCTCATTCCTAAGAAGCGCAGTATACCTTCCTCCCAGAGCCGGCTTGATCGAGCGTATCTTCATCAGGTTTAGCAGCACGCCTTTCTGCACTCTCAGAAAGGTCCTGCCCTTAAGCATCTCTTCCAGCTCATACAGCCTTAGCCTCACTTCATAGCTTTCTTTTGCGGTATAGATGAACAGCCTGTTATCAACCGATTCGGCATAATAAACATCCACGATCGGTATTTCCCTTTTCCGGCCGTCACATTCCGTGCTCAGCTGACCCTGTCTGGACTTCACAAAAGATATGATCTCCGCAACATCATCCGTCAGCTTATGGCAGCGGATCTCCAGAACTTCCGGCTCTTCTGCTGGTATCTTTTTTACTCTTATTTCCACATCTGTCTTCTCCTGCCTGTCGATACCTCATTATCCGAAGTATACCAAGCAGACATATATTTTACAAGCACGCGGTATCCGTCGACTTTTCCGTTTTTAATGTCTTCCACATAACAAGACTGTATATGACGCATATCACCAGCGAAAAAACAAGAGAGACCAGCATTTCCCGCTCAGCGCTCCCGAAAAATCCCAGTGACGCCTCTTCATCACTTACGGCCGAGCAGGCGTTGTTGATCCCGTGAAATATGATGCACGGCATAAGACTCTTCCCCTTATAAAAGAGTGTCACGAGCATAAAACCCACGGCAGTCGCAAATACGATCTGCAATGCCGTTTCCGCAAGATCCTGCCCGTTCAGCAGATTAACGATATGTCCGATCCCGAAGGTGAGTGAAGACACAATGACAGCGCTTTTCACATTTCTCTTCGCCATCCCTACAAAGAGGAAGCCCCGGAAGATGACCTCTTCCAGAAAGCCGACACAAAGCATGCTTATGACATAAAAAACGGTCTCCGCCGGGGAATATTTCAGTGTCACGCCAAAGAATATGCCTGAAAATCCAATGAGCATAAGCGGTATATAAAACCATGCCCTGCAGATCCCATATGCCGGCTTTATGAGTCCGTATTTTTCAGACAAACCATTCTTCCCGATCCAAGACAGTATCAGTATTGTAAAGGCCAGATGGAATATCATCGCCGGCAGCTTAATGATCCCCATACTCTGCGCCAGCGCTTCGCACAGGCTTGTTCCCACGACATAGATCACGATGCAGATGATCGCAAATGTCACTTCGTTTTTCCTATAGATCTTATTCATTTCACTTTCCTCCATTCCTGTGGATAATACCTGTGATAAAAAAACATGCAGTTATTCCGCTTCTGAAATGACTATAAGCGTGTTTCCCCATCGATACAATATTCCGAAAGGCAAGATGCATTTTTATGCGCCAAGATGCACTGCGCAACGGATAATGCGCACGTATCAATTATTAAGCTGCGCATATCCCAAAAAAGATATAGATTATAAATGTAGGTGAAGCTTTTGAACCCGAAGAACGTTTTGAAGCCCCCGATGGAAGCGACATAGTATTTGATACAGACTACTATGGCAAAAAAAGAACGGCGACAACTGTCGCCGGCCCCTTCGCCTCATAAACATTTAATCTCTTATGAGGACACGAGGACCGTCCCCGTGTCCTCTTTTTTAATATTGTGATATAACTGAATCGATCTCTTCTGCCGTATAAGCATAATCTCCAAGCTCTGCGCGTATGCCGTCAAGTTTATCAAGGCTTGCTTTCTCATGCTGTGCATCATTCTTTTCGGCATATATGCGCCGCATAAAGGCAGTGTTGGCATACTCCGCTACAAGATATGTTTTCTCCAATCCTTCCGCTGCTGTCATGGAATACATGCGGTCTGTAAAGTAATGATCCACGACTTCACCGTATGCCTTATGCTTAAGCTTATAATCAAAGACATCCATTGTTGTCCCGCTATCATCTGCTCCCTGTTCTTTGGCATAGTCAAAAGAGGCTTTCATATCTATAAAGAACATCAGACATAACAGAGCCGCTATCACGATAGCTATATTAAAAACTATCTTCAGGATCTTATTCAGCTTCATCTGCAAACACCTCCTCCAGCCTTACCGCCATCTTTGCATCCGATAATTCCAGGAATTCATCAACTCCCGCATCGTCCAGCTTCACATATGCTTTCAGCAGAGATCTGAGATTCTGATACATATCCTCTATATAAGCCTTATATGTACTGTTCTTTTCCGCTTCTGCCTGAACTTTATAAGTCTCCATAAATCCTTCAAGATACATGCTGAAAGAGGATATCTGCCGCTCCATTGAATTCCAATAATCCTTATCGGTAGTCTGATAGATGATCCCCTGCATATGACGTATACACTCGTAATAATCCGACGCCACATGATTTATGTGTCTGAAATCTTCATAACCTTCATCTGATAAATATATACCGTGGGCATGTATAAATGCGATATAATCCAGGTATTCTCCGCATTCAAGATACCCTTCCATCTCCTTTTTATACTCCTCACAATGTGTCTGCGCGTCACGGCTCCTGATCGCATCCTCATCGGGCCCCACGTAATTACGCCTGCTGATAAAGTGCATTACCAGCAGGGCCGCTACCAGAACCGCCAGGATCACCGCGCGTTTCCCTATTCCTTCCAGATTCTTAGCAGATCCCGCTACTTCGGTCTGTGTCTGTGTAAATTCTTTATCAAACTCTTTGATATTTCTTTCGTGCGCAGCTGCCAGATCATTAACTGTCCCGCAGTAAGGGCATACTTTATCTTCCACCCCTATGGTCCTGCCGCATTTTTTACATTTCATCTTTTCATACTCCTCCGGTTATTCTTCTGCCCGTCTATTCGCCCGCATCTTCTTCCTGCGTGCCTGTAGAGATACTCTGTAAATAATCCGCGCGTTCCTTATCCTGCCTGTTTTTATACCTCATACTTGGCAGTACGAAGATACAAATTCCTATAATAAGCAAAACCGCAGCCGCGATAACAAATATAAGTATTGTTTTGGTAAGAGCCTTTCCCGCGCTGTTTGGCGCATCGTTACAATGTGACTTTAATTCCTTATGCACATCATCAAGCTTTCCCATGTACTCATCTTCTGCTGCCGGCTCATACGCCGTGCCGCAGTACGGACACCTTACCAGCTTAGCATCAAACTCAGCTCCGCAGGACGGACACTTAACCATCTCACTCATCTATTTCCCCTCTCTATCGCATTTTCCAGACTGTCATCCATCTTATCCAGCACCGCTGCATAGTCTGCCATGTCTTTCCTTATCTCTGAACGTCTTCCGTCACAGTCCTGTGCGCGCTGCTGCATACCGCTTTCTTCATAGATCTTTCCGTAAAAAAGCATATCTGCATATTCTCCCAGCTTAAACAGTTCTTCATCGGCCTCATCTACTTCTGCCCCGATACGGTATGATCTGGACAGCATAGCTGCCGTCCCGAAGTCTTCCCACTCCAGATAATCCAATACTGATGAAGTATTTACATCATCGGACTCATAATAAGCCCAGCTCAGTTTTTCCGATGCCTTCATCAGTTTTGAAGCAAATATAACGCCCAGCACGATATCAGCAGCCAGCAATATCAGAAAGACCAGCTTCTTCTTACTCATTACCAAGCACCTCCTCCAGATATGCCTCCTGTTTATTGCCGGATGATGCCAGATACTCTTCCAATTCTTCGCCTTCCAGGCCCAGATATATACTCATTGCAGCATCCATCTTTTTCTTCATATCGGTCACATTGTCCATGTACGGGTCTCCTTCCATATCGGGAAGCTTTCTTTCATACTCATAATAAAAGTTTTCTATACCCATCTGACAGGAAGATATATCCGAATCCAGACCGTAACGCGGCGAATCAGCTCCGTATAAAACGCATTCCTCGATCCCGTTCATCGCCCTGCAATATACCTGTATCATATCCCAGACCTTTTCGAACTCCTTATACTCTTCCTCGTATTCGGGTACAACATGATATCCTTTAAATGAAGAAAATGCTGTATAATCCCCATCCTTCAGATACTGTCTTAATATCTGCGAATACTCTTCGTGTTTTTTTATGGATTCACTGCGGCTGGCTCTGTGTTTGAATAAAGACGCATTTTCAGCTACATAAGAACTCACGCCTATTCCTATCACCAGCAGCACCAGGATAACTGCGCTTACCAGTATCGGTATATTGGCGGCTATGCTTTCCCTGACCTTTCCTTTGGTCTTTTTACTTCTGTCCTGATATTGCTCCATCTCTTTAAGATGGGCAGTCGATTGTGTATTAACAGCTCCGCAATACGGGCATACCTCGTCTAACAGCCCTATCTCGGCTCCGCAGCTTTTACACTTCATCTTTTAAACTCCTTCCGATGGCTTATAAAAATTATATGTCCCTTTTCCCTGTTTCTTTGACATATACATCGCTTCATCAGCCTTTTCAAAAAGGCTGGCTGCATCCGAAGCATCTTTTCCGTTCATAATGCCTATGCTCACGGAAATGGACGGCATTCCGTCTTCTGTATTTTCCAGCTCTTCATGGATCTGCGCGATCTTTGATTCTATGAGGCTTTGGCTGATACTGCCGGAATGCACCATAAATACAACAAACTCATCCCCGCCGATGCGGCATATACAGTCTTCATTACGAAATACTTTACTCAATACCTTAACAACCTTGATCAACACCTTATCGCCGGTCTCATGACCGTAGTTATCATTATAGTTCTTAAAATCATCCACATCCAAAAGCATCATATACGTGGTATCCAGATCAAGACTGCTTAAGAGATAATCATATCCCGCGCGGTTATATGCTCCGGTCAGTTCATCGTGAGATACCTTGAAACTAAGATGCTCAAGACTTGATTTGTTTTTCTGATACATTTTATTATATGCATTGGCAAGATAACGTATCTCTTCCGAACCATATTCGGATATCGGAAGATCAGCTTTGACCTGTTCGATAGCCCGCAGGACCGGGCTGATCGAATACCTCGTAGTCAGCCACATCATAAAGAACACCAGACCGGCCTGTATCAGTATCGCTGTACGCGTAATGATCAATTCCCTGCCAAAAGACGCCTTTGCCGCATCTTCTGCATTTTTGGCAAGCTTTTCCACTTCGTTCAGGCTTTCCTGCATTCCTTCCCTGATCTTGTCTTTCTTCTTATAATATTCATCGTCAAGCAGAAGCTCCGTTGCCTTTCTTATCTTTTCGTCAGGCTTAAGGGCGCTGTCTTCCACGCTCAACTCTATGTTCTTAAGGATATCCGGATAATCTTCATATCCTTTGGCTTCTATAACAAGACGCATAGCGTAATACTCGCGGTCCATAAGCTCTACAGAATTTTCCATAGCTGTCTGCAGCTTATTGAGCGCAGCATCGGTTCCGCCATATATACTCATTTTTTCTATCGCTTCTTCACGTCTTTTGGATTCAAAAGCTTCAGAAAAATATTGATCCAGAAATCTGCGGTCTCCGTTTATACTGAAACGCTGTACCTGTTCTGTAAGATAATCCGAAGCATTCATCAGATCATAGGCAGCATTTTGCAGCTCCGCCGCCTGGTCGGAGGCTTCATCGATCTTCCTGAAAGAATTTGTCAGACGAAAAGTGCAATAAACCACACTTCCGGAAAATATCAATATTATGACAGCAAGCCAGAAATGCAGTTTTCGGTGGGATATTCCTTTTTTCCTAATGCTCAACATCCTTCCCTCCGATCACCGTTTATGCATACGGCGATTCTCTTTTTCCCTCCAAAAATGCTATACAGCGTTTATATTTCTCCACACGCGCAAACGCTTTGGGATCCTGCTCCGGCAGCCTGGTCAGATCGGAATTGTGCTTCAGATCAGATATCTTAACCTTTTTTGCGATCGGATTGGCAGATATCTTCAGGACATAATCCTCATAAGCCACATCTTTATCGTGTGTCAGCAATTCCAGTGCCCCACACACTTCATCCGGAAAACCCATATTCCGGATCTCGTCCAATGTGGTATCCGTATCCTCCACAACATCATGCAGAAGCGCTGTGGCCGCCGATATCTCATCATCCATGGATTCCGCTACATGCCAGGGGTGAAATACATAGGGCAGACCGGATTTATCCTTCTGATCCTTGTGCTTTTCATACATAAGACTGATGGCTTTTCTGGTAAGGTCTGTATAGATCATGGTCTCCCCCTTCTTCTCATTTAATAACATATAATTTTACCCATATCTTTTAATACTATCATATTTTTCGCATCTTGTGTAACAAAAACTCAGCCTTCCCTCTCATCTCTATGTCTTATCAAAAAACGCGCTTTTGCAGACAGACCATCATGCTAAAAGATTTAGGGCATTACGCCAGCGTGTTTTGTATTTTACTACTTCAGCCTTATAAGCCTGCAGTTCTCAATCCCTTTTATCAGAAATGTATCTCCAGCTCTACTTTAATTTAATAAGCCTGCAGTTCTCAATCCCTTCATTCCAAAAATCAGCCGGGCCGCGTCCTTTGATCTGGCAGACTATGCTGGAATTCATGGCTCCGTGCCCCACTATGAGCACATCCTTATCATCCGCCAGCAATGGATCGATC
Source organism: uncultured Lachnospiraceae bacterium (assembly GCA_902787595.1). The sequence continues at coordinate 4,591 of CADAHD010000032.1, read as the reverse complement.
ACTTCTTTAATAAAGCCTCCCGTCCTCTCAAAAAGCTCATTTATACTCTCTGCGCCTTCCGGGGGTGAATCGTAATTTGCAGGATCATTAAAGAAAACATAGACCGGACTTTCCGGATCGGTAAAAGCATATTCATCACCTTCACAGATGCCGAAACTCATTTCCGCAAGACGCTCGTCAAATATAATGGGAACATCTCTCCCGTTTAACAGTATCTCTGCGGTCTGCTTCGCTCTTTTGAGCGGTGAACAGTAACATACATCAAAATGTATCTCTCCGTACTCTTTTGCCGCCCTCTCCGCCATCCTTATACCATCTTCATTAAGCTCTGTATCCGTGCGTCCCTGCAGTTTATGCATATCATTCCAGTCTGTCCTGCCATGTCGTATTATATAAAGCATTTTTTTCAGCCTTTCTTCCCGCGTGTTTTGTATTCATCCAGAAAATTATAACGGACGCCGCCTTTTTTGTATTCTATGACCGTATCCAGATTTACATTTTCCACACTTCGGAAAATGTTCGATTCCACAAAGGGATTGTTCTTCTTAAGCTCTGCTATCAGCTTTTTAGTCTCCAGACGTTTTGATGAAGTGGTCCCGTCCTCATGGCATGTCGTACAGGTATCTGTAAAATGGCAGGCGCATTGAAGAAAATGAAGCTCATTATAATCCCTCCATGCGCAGATATCGCTCTCTCTGACCAGATACAAAGGCCGGATCAGCTCCATTCCTTCAAAATTCGTGCTGTGAAGCTTGGGCATCATGGTCTGTATCTGCGCACTCTGCAGCATACCCATAAGTATCGTTTCGATAACATCATCATAATGATGTCCCAGCGCTATTTTATTACAGCCCAGTTCTCTTGCCTTGCTGTAAAGATATCCGCGTCTCATTCGCGCGCACAGATAACAGGGATTCTTTTCGATGGTATCCACAGCGTCAAAGATCGTGCTTTCAAATATGGTGATCGGTATGCCCAGCGCAGCCGCATTACTCTCGATAAGCGCCCTGTTCTCCTTATTATATCCCGGATCCATCACAAGAAACGTAAGTTCAAATTCCACCTGTCTGTGGCGCTTGATCTCCTGAAAAAGCTTGGCCATCAGCATGGAATCCTTGCCGCCGGAAATGCATACCGCTATATGGTCTCCCTCTTCAATAAGCCTGTATGTCTTGCATGCTTTTGCAAAAGGCGAAAAGATCTGTTTATGAAACTTTTTCCTGATGCTTTCTTCTGCCTTTTCCCTTCTGGCTTCCCTGTCAACATCACTGCTCATGCCGGCCCTGATATAACCAAGATAGCCTTCGGCGAGGCTGTAGCAGTCCCTGCCTTCAAGCCTCTCCATAGTATCGTCTATCTCCCGAGACATACGGCCTATCTCGCAGTAAAATACCAGCTTTTTATCCGGCGGGATCGCCGAAAGCTTATCACTGTCTTCAAGCTCTTCAATATAAATATTTACCGCTCCCGGTATCATGCCGTAAAGCGTCATTCCCTCATCTCTTATATCTATAAGCTGATAAGTATTCTCCGGAAGAGCCTTAAGCTCCTCATAGCTTATTTCCTTCATTTATCCCACACTCTGCACCCGGCTTTGGCATTTATCTGCCCGGCCTGCGATGGCATATAAGATCCTTTCTTCTTTCTCTTCGTGTATTAAAACATAGTTTTTTAATTGAGGCAAGCATTCATATTGTATCGAATTCAGTCATATATTATTTATTTTGTACAAACAATTTGCTTTTTTTTGTGATAATTCGTTAACTAAGCATATTGTTTTTGTGCATTTTGAGTTTTATACTTCCTTGCGTGATACGAAAAAACAGAATTCATGGAGGAAGATGATGAAAAAGAAATTTGTAACAGCTTTAATAGGTACTTTGGTTTTATCACTGGCAGCATGCACCACAACCGCTCCCGAAGCAGGAAATAACACACCCGCAGTAACAGAGGAAGCACCCACGGAAGCTCCGACAGAAGCACCTGTGGAAACTCCCGAAACCACACCCGAAGACAGCGATGGGTTTATTGATGATGTTATTGACAAACCTGATTTCACCGGTACATACACCGAGCCCATGTCAGGAAGATGCGCTATCGATATCGAGTACTTAAGCGGTGATGATCATAAGGTAACTGTCCGCTGGGCAAGCAGCGCATTCGAATCCGCTAACTGGGAAATGACTGCTACTTATTATGTTTCAACCGGTCTGCTCGAATATACAAATGCAAAGTATTATGTCCGTACATACACCGATGAAACAACCTACACTGATGATGTTAAGTATACCGATGGCGCAGGCGAGTTCTGGTTTGAAGAAGACGGAAGGCTTGGCTGGAGAAGCGCAAACAGCGATGTTGACGGTGTAACAGGCGAGACCTTTTTTGAAAGAATACCCGGCGGTTCCATGGGCATGGCAAATCCCTGGTCTGTCGCTGAGAACGCAGATGACGCCGCAGCAGGCGCCGAAGTAGGTTACTTCATGGTTCCCGAACACATGAGCAAATACGGTGACAGCATTGTTTATCTCGAGGATTTCAGCTATATGGAGCATCTTGCTGAAGCGCGCGGTTCCATCGGCTCTGCCGAGCTCACCATACGCAAGGGCTTAAAGCAGGAGAGCGACGATGTTTCCGGCGATTATAACACCTATGCTCACAGCTGGAGCTTCGAGAGCAAAGACGGCTTTGTTATCAACTGCTTTGGAAATGAAGAAGGAAAGACCATGAAAGCTATCTGGCTGTCCGATAACTTCAGCTACAGCTTAAATGTTCAGGGCCAGGGCGATGATTCCGACACCTATGGCCTCAGTGACGATATAATGAAACTTATCGTAGAAGACATACAGTAATCAAGAACACAGGCTCAATATAAAGAAAGCCCCGGCACGATCATCGCGCCGGGGTTTGTTTTTTCTGATCGTTATTCATCTACCACAATGACATCCGATAAAATGTAATGGAACAGGGGATATGATGTATCTGCATTTTCAATATAGGCAGTCTGCAGATCCACCGTATCTGAAGGATCATCGGGATTCACGCCTGTATATTTACCGCGGAAAACAAAATCATTATCTCCGCGTCTGAAAAGATCTATGGCATTATTCATTGCTTTCTGTGTTCCGGACGCTGCAACCTGCTGATTCAGATCGACCATTTCCACCCAGCCCTTTTCAAATCCTGCAGATACATCCGTTCCGTGTATACGGCCGGATACCACGGATTCGATATCCTTATTGTTCATAACAGCCTCTACTGCTGAAAGCACATAGGGCTCCCAGCATATCCTGGCCGTAACCAGTGATGTTCCCGGAGCAACCTCCGACATACTCTGATTATATCCTACAAAATATACTTCTTTTTCTTCCGATGCCTCCTCACAGGCAATAGCCGGTCCTATGGTATCGGTATGCTGGGATATGATCACGCAGCCTTCATCCAAAAGCTTACGGGCCGCGCTTTTCTCCTGCGCATAACTGCTCCAGGTATGCGTATAGGACACATGCATCACTGCCTGAGGCACTATAGAACGCACTCCCAGTATAAATGCCGTATAACCCGAGATGACTTCCGATGTCGGAAACGCCGCCACAAAGCCCACTATAGCCTGATCCTCGGTAATGACGCCATCCGTTATCATCTGCTTCATCTTCATTCCTGCGGCTATCCCGCTCACATACCTTCCCTGATAAGCCTCGCCTTTAAAGGTATGATAATTCTCCGGTACGGTTTTATCGCTCATATCCATATAGGAAGTCTGACAGAACTGTATCCCCGGATATTCGGGCGCCAGCTTCATCACAAGCTCGCTGTAGCCGTTAAAGAATATTATGTCGCAGCCCTTCTCCGCCAGATCCCTGAGCGGTTCTTCCATCTCTTCATCCAGCACATTACTGCGGGTCAGGATAGAAACACGGTTTCCGTATTCCTTTTCCACTGCATCTTTTGCCAGTGAAAAATTATAGGTATAGGGAGTGCTTTCATCGTTATCATATATAAAGCCGACGGTCAAGTGGTCTTTATACCCGGAAAGATTCATTAGCTTAAGGACTCCCATCACACCAACCAGGATCAGCAGACAGGTCAGCGCTGTTGTGATATATACACGTTTCATTTCTTTTTCCCCTTCTTATGCGCAGATGAATTCTTCTTTTCTTTTTCAGCCTTTGCCTCTTTCTTATCGCCTTCTGCGGATCGTGGCTTTTCTTCCTTTTTATCCTCCCCGTTCTTCATCTCGGCAGCCTGTATCTTCTTATCTTCTTCAACGCGGCGTCTTAATTCTTCCTGTGCTTCCTGATCTGCCTGGTCTATCTCTGCGCGCTTCTGCGCATAAAGTTCCTCAAGATTTATAATTCCCTTTTCTACCAGTCGCAAAAAAGCATCCAGCGCATCGGGATCAAACTGCGTTCCGCGCCCGCGCTTCATTTCGTTCATAACATAATCGGTATCCATATGATTGCGGTATACGCGGTTTGAGGTCATGGCGTCAAACGCATCTGCCACTCCTATTATCCTGGCATAAAGAGGTATCTCTTCGCCTTTAAGGCCGTCAGGATATCCACGCCCGTCAAAACGTTCATGATGATAA
>CADAHD010000031.1 GCA_902787595.1 uncultured Lachnospiraceae bacterium | reverse complement strand
ATCCCGAAGAAGAAAGCGCTTATGGCGACAAGCTCAGCATTACCTATACTTCCACTGTTAACGGCGAGGATTTCCAGAATGCTCCCGATGCAAGCGATTATGAGATCGGTTCCGAAAAATTCGGTGAAGACTTTGAAGAAGCCCTTGAGGGACACTTCCCCGGCGACGATTTCGAAGTAAGCGTTATCCTGCCCGATGATTACGAAGATGAAAACTTTGCCGGAAATGCTGCAGATTTTAACATACATCTCATCGGCGTATATGTTGACCGCGATTTTGATGATGATTATGTAAAAGAATTCCACTCAGATGTCGCTTCTACCGCAGATGAATACCGCCAGAGCCTTATCGATAAGGGCTACGATACCAATCTGAAGAATAAGCTTGAAAGCTCCCTCTCAGTAAACAGCGTGGTAAGCAAGATCCCCACAGCATACAAAGACAATTTAACACGCGTTCTGGAAGACCAGCAGCGTAATTATATGCTCTCCATGTATCAGATGTTCGGAATGCAGGCGCCCCAGGGCGATATGTGGCAGCTTATGGGAGCAGCCTCCAAAGAGGAGTACGATGCACAGATGTCCTCACAGGCCGAAGAAGCAACCAAGCGATCTCTTGAGATCCAGTATCTTTACGATAAATACGGCCTGTCCTTTACCGACGATGAGATGCGGGATTACTACAAGACACAGAATAATTATGACGATGCAAGCTTTGATGAGGCTGTCAAAAATAACGGTAAAGGCTTCTATGCACAGCAGTACATGAAGGAAGTCGTTATCAATAAGCTTAAGGAGATCGTAAAGATCACTGAATAATATAATCATTTAACAAGGTGGACCAAAATGGCAAAGAAAAACCTTATAATGGGCGTAACCAAACATTACTGGTGGTATAAGATAGAACCCTTTTATGTATCCTGTGCAAAGTATAACGGCGGCAATTGCGATATCGTTGCATTTACAAAAGATCTGTCCGCTTTTACCAGGGATAAACTGAAGGAATATCACATTCACTGCGTTGAGATCCCCGACCGTTACGAGAAGGAAGGCCCTATCGATTACCGCTACGGTCTTTATATCGATATACTTAAACGTAAGCGTAAGGATTATGACCAGGTGCTCTTCTGTGATACCAGAGATGTATTTTTCCAGGCTCCAATGTTCCCCGAAGAGTCAACAGAGCCTTACCTGGGTACCGCTGTAGAAAGCGGTCTTATCAGCGGTGATGACTGGAACAGACGCTGGATGCAGGAACGCTTCGGTATGGACATGTACGAGCAGTTAAAAGACCAGCACGTGCTCTGTGCCGGAACCATATGGGGAAGCAGCGAGGTTATCTACTCCTTCTGCCAGTCCATGATAGACAATTTATCCAGCCCGGATTTCAATTTTATCGATATAAATGACCAGACCTCTTATCAGTATATGGTCTACAATCATATTGTTCCTGTCGAAGGAGCTGCCGTGCACTTCTCTCCTTTGGACGGCGGATGCGTAGCCACGATCGGAAATGAAGGTGATTACCGTATTTCCGGCGATAAGCTGATATGTCCCGAAACAGGCTCTACCACTCCCGCTTTAGTCCATCAATGGGATCGTCATAAAGAGCTTTATTCATTTGTGGCTGATAATCACAAAGAAAAACACCCCCGCATACGCTGGGGGCGTTACCATGATTATTTAAGCTTTAAGGATATAGCCCTTACAAGCTATCATGACAGGCATTTTGTAAACATGTTCATTGCCTGCGTCAAATACTTTCTGGCCAAAAAGCCCAAGGGCGAAAAGCTCTGGAAATGATCAGCGCTTTTTCCTGAAGTAAAGAAATGCAGCGGCGGCTCCTCCGGTTAATAACAGGACCGCCGCTATTATTATGCCTGCGCCGCCATTTTTTTCCGTTTTGCTCTCCGTCTCTTCCCCTGTCGGTTCCGGCACCTCTTCCACAACTACCGGCAGAGGTTCTTCTTCGGGTTCAAGAAGCGTTACGCCGTCGGGGATCTCAAGCCTGGGTATCGTCGACTCTCCTTTAACGCCGCAGATGCTGCATACCCCTGTCTGATAGCCTTCTTCATCAACCGTAGGCTCTTTGACTACAGTCCATTCAAAGCTGTGCTTCTTAAGCGTAAAATGATCCAGCTCCGTATATCCGCAATTGCTGCATTTGCATGTGGTGTAGCCAAATTCACAGCCGGGCTCGGTTACAAACTCTTCCATATTGGGAGCATCACACTCGTGCGGCAATATATCCTTATCGTAGGTAAATATCTCATCTCTCTCAAAATCTTCGGTATCGTTGCCTGCATTGTCAAATTCCCAGATCAGTATCTCCCCGATAAAACCTTTGCAATATGCCCTGCGGTTTGTGTTATCTTCAAAGAAACGGATCTTTCCGCTTACATGATTATTCGTGATCTTGCCATGATAGTTTATGCCCTGAGGATAAAAGATATACATTCCAATAAGGCCGCCGTCATGCACGTAACCATGGTCCGAATCGAAGCCGGCTATTTTTACGTCACAGTCATTTACATCGGGATATCCTGCCGCGCAGGCTCCTCCCATGAACTGTTCGTCTTTTGTTGACGCATCAGTGTCGATATTTACCAGAACCACATCAGCTTTAACATTCTCAATGCTGCCGCAGCCGTAACCGATAATACCGCCCACACCGAACATCTTTTCATGAGCCTTAAGCGATATGATCCCCTGTACAGAACAGTTTTTTATCACAGATGCTTCCATGTATCCCGCTATACCGCCGGCAAAACATGGCTTATCCGTATCCACATCCACACGGAGATTCAAAAAAATAAGATTTTTTACTTCCGCGCCGTCTTCAAGAATTTCAAAAAAACCCGTAAAGGATGTATCATACTCTATCATATTGCCGTCATAGGTCTTGCGCGCAAAGCTTCCCGTATCCCTGATGTGCGCATTCAATATAGCGCAGCCGTTTCCGTCAAGCCTGCCGGTAAAGATCATGGGCTTCCAGTCATATCCTTCCAGATCGATATCGGTAATAAGCCTGTATGAGCCGTCAGGGCTCATATTCATCAGCTCTTCCGCAGTGCTTATCTCAATATAATCATCATCGTCATCGCCGGATGCGTGCGAAGGAAAGGCCATAATAAATAAAAAAGCCATAAGGATAATAAATCCTGCCGGGCCTTTCGCACATTTTTGATGAAAATGATATTCCTTCATCAATTCTCTCCTTCCTCAAGATGAGCCATAACAGTCTCATAAAAAGCCAGGGTCTCTTTATCTCTTACTTCCCGCCCTGACCGGTAAAAATGCAGTTCACGCTTTCCCTCTGTAGGCAGCTCTTTTTTGAGGAGCAGATTTTTAAGATTGCGGACCGTCCCCTTGCTGCCATCTATCATATGCGTTCCTTCTTCCAGAAAACTCTTAAGAGCATTCCTGAAATGATTAAAATGCGTACAGCCAAATACCAGAGTCCCGTATTGTTTAAGATCAAGATCCGAAAGCTCTTTTCTTAAGCATTCGCGCACGGCTTCAGAATCAAATTCGCCGCGTTCCGCAAATCCCACCAGCTCAGGCACAGCCTTAACATCCACAAGCCTTTCATTATCTACGCGGCTTATCAGATCCTCGAGCTTTTTTTCTCTGGCTGTCACTGCCGTGGCAATGACCAGTATGCGCTTACCTCCGTTATGTTCAACAGCCGGCTTGACAGCCGGTTCTATGCCTATGATAGGTATGGTATACTTCTCTCTCAGATATGAAGCCGCAGCCGCCGTCGCCGTATTGCAGGCTATAACCACCGCATCGCAGCCTTTCCCCAGAAGGAAGTCCACAGCCTTCTCTGAATACTCTTTGATCTGGGCATTAGTCTTGCTGCCGTAAGGCACATTATCGGTATCGGCATAATAAAAGTATGCCTCATCGGGCAGGATCTTAAGGGCCGCATGCAGAACAGTCAGCCCTCCTATTCCCGAATCAAACATACCTATTTTCATAACGAAAGCCCCACGGCTTTATAAAGCTCTCTCATCTGTTTTTCATCAAGCTCGGTATATTCTCCGGGCTGAAGATCTCCCAGGCTGACACTGATAACGCGTATGCGTTTAAGTGCCTTTACATGGTAACCCGCAAGACGCCACATGCGTCTTATCTGCCGATTTAAGCCCTCTGTCAGCACGATCCTCACGGCATTCCGGCTTATCTTCTCAATGCGGCACGGTCTGGTCTTTCTCTTTAAGTCTTCCAGCCACACGCCTTTCGACAGGCGCTCTATATCCTCTGCGGCAGGTTCCCTGTTAAGATGCACGATATATTCCTTCTCATGCCCTGCCCTGCCTTTCATCATGGCATTTATCAGATTGCCGTCGTTTGAAAGCAGAAGCAGGCCTTCACTGTCCTTATCAAGCCTACCCGCATAGGTTACGCGCAGCGGATAATCTATCACCTCAGCCACTGTTTCTTCGGCATGCGGATCTCTCTCGCTTACGGTCACGCCCACCGGCTTGTAATAAGCCAGCACCACCTTGCGTTCAACAGCCTTTAATCTTTTGCCATCCAGCATAACCTCATCGCCGGGCATAACACGCTCACCGGCCGAAGCAGCCCTTCCGTTTAAGCTCACTCTTCCGTCAGCTATTATCCTGTCCGCCTCACGTCTTGAACACACGCCGCATTCTGCCAGATATTTATTTATCCTTATGCCATCGCTCATTTCTTCTCTGTAATGCCTTTATACTCATCAAAGCAGTCAAAAGTAGCAAAATAATCCGCAGGCGTCTGGGCACGGCGTATAAGCTGCACGCTTCCGTCTTCCTTAAGCAGAAGCTCTGCCGACTTTAGTTTGCCGTTGTAGTTATAGCCCATGGCAAAACCGTGAGCGCCGGTATCATGGATAGCCAGATAATCGCCGATGTCTATCTTCGGAAGCTGTCTGTCTATGGCAAACTTATCATTATTCTCACAAAGAGATCCTGTCACATCATAGGTATGATCACAGGGCGCATTCTCTTTGCCCAGCACTGTGATATGATGGTAAGCACCGTACATGGCAGGTCTCATCAGATTGACAGCACAGGCATCAACACCGATATATTCCTTATGTGTATGTTTCTCATGTATAGCCTTTGTTACCAGCATGCCGTAAGGTCCCATCATGAACCTTCCCATCTCGGTATATATAGCCACGTCGCCCAGGCCTGCAGGCACCAGCACTTCCTCAAATACCTTTCTTACACCCTCGCCTATAACAAGGATATCATTAGGCTCCTGCTCCGGTTTGTAGGGTATGCCCACGCCACCGGAAAGATTTATGAAGCTTAAGCTTACGCCCAGTTTCTCCTTAACCTCCACAGCTCTCTCAAAAAGCTGCTTTGCGAGCATCGGATAATACTCATTGGTCACGGTATTGCTGGCCAGGAAAGCGTGAAGGCCGAATTCCTTTACGCCCTTTTGCTTAAGTATGCCGTAAGCTTCAAAAAGCTGCTCTGTAGTAAGTCCGTATTTTGCATCTCCGGGATTATCCATTATCCCGTTGCTCATCTTGAAAACTCCGCCGGGATTATATCTTAAGCTCAGTCTTTCGGGAAGTTTTCCCAATATGCCTTCAAGGAAATCAATATGAGTGATATCATCCAGATTTATCGTAGCGCCCAGCTTAGCCGCCAGTTCAAAATCTTCTGCAGGAGTATCATTTGAAGAGAACATTATCTCGCTGCCTGTTATACCTGCCGCATCAGAGAGCATAAGCTCCGTTAAAGACGAGCAGTCAGAACCGCAGCCGTATTCATGCAGTATCTTCATCAGAAAAGGATTGGGGCATGCCTTTACGGCAAAATATTCCTTAAAACCCTTATTCCAGGCAAATGCTTCTTTGAGCTTTTTTGCATTTTCCCTGATCCCCTTTTCATCATAGATATGAAAAGGCGTGGGATAGGTTTTTACGATCTCCTCGATCTGCTCTTTTGTTACGAATGATTTCTTTTCCATAATTCCTCTCCTTTATAAAGATCCTTCGCTTAGCTCAGGATGACTTGCTGTTTTAAGATATCCTCCAGTCTACAGGCTCTTCACCATGTTCTTTAAGGAATTCATTGCATTTTGAAAAATGTCTGCAGCCGAAAAAGCCTCTGTAAGCCGATAAGGGACTGGGATGCGGCGCTTTAAGCACCAGATGCGCCGGATTATGCAAAAGCTCACTTTTCCTCTGCGCCGGTGATCCCCAAAGCATAAATACTATGGGTCTGTCCTCTTTATCTACCGCCTGTATTATCGCATCAGTAAACTGTTCCCAGCCAATGCCCCTGTGCGAAAATGCCTGATGCGCCCTTACCGTGAGCAGTGTATTCAACAGCAGTACTCCCTGTTTTGCCCAGGATGTAAGATTGCCATGCCCGGGAATATCTATTCCCAGATCATCATGCAGTTCCTTATATATATTTTCCAGAGACGGCGGGATCTTTATGCCCTCAGGCACAGAAAAAGAAAGCCCGTGCGCCTGTCCGGGCTCATGATAGGGATCCTGCCCCAGTATCACCACCTTAACTTTATCAAGAGGGGTAAGATGCATAGCAGCATACAGATCATGCTTTGATGGATATACCTGATAATGCGCATATTCCTGCACTACCGTCTCCCTGAGTTTCTTATAATATGGTTTTCTGAATTCGGGGGAAAGCGCTGCTTCCCAGCTTCCTGTTAAAGGCGGCATCTCTTATATCCTCACCGAAACGCCTTTATTTTTAAGGTATTCCTTAACTTCCCTGATCTCGAGTTCTTTAAAGTGAAACAGCGAGGCTGCCAGAGCCGCATCCGCTCCGCCCTCTGTGAGCGCATCATAAAAGTGTTCCATAGTACCGGCTCCGCCGCTGGCGATAACCGGTACGCCCACGCTGTCGGATACCGCGCGGGTAAGCTCCAGATCGTAGCCCGCCTTGGTCCCGTCACAGTCCATGCTGGTAAGGAGTATCTCGCCCGCTCCCAGCTCTACTCCTTTTATAGCCCACTCCACGGCATCTATCCCGCAGTCAATACGTCCGCCGTTCTTAAATATATTCCAGCCGCCATCGGGACGACGCTTGGCATCAATAGCCAGGACAACACACTGCCTGCCGAATTTATCGGCCGCATCGGAAATAAGCGTGGGATTTGCGATAGCCGCGCTGTTAACCGCAACCTTATCTGCGCCTTCGCGCAGTATCTGTCTGAAATCATCGACCGTTCTGATGCCTCCGCCAACCGTAAAAGGAATAAAAACCTTTTCAGCCACGCGGCGCACCATATCCACCACAGTCTTTCTGGCATCAGATGAAGCCGTTATATCAAGGAATACAACCTCATCAGCTCCTGCCCTGTCATAAGCCTCTGCCGTCTCCACCGGATCCCCGGCATCTATAAGATTTACAAACTGTATGCCTTTTACTACCCTTCCGCCGTTTACATCAAGGCAGGGAATAATTCTTTTTGTGTGCATATCAAAGCTCCATAAAATTCTTTAATATATTAAGACCCACTGTGCCGCTTTTTTCCGGATGGAACTGGGTCGCAAACACATTGTCTTTTTCAACGGCCGCATGTATATGCGTTGAATATTCGGTGCTTGCAATAACTATATCCTCATCCTGCGCCTTAAGGTAATAGGAATGGACAAAGTAAACGAATGCCCCCTCTTCGATACCTTTTAAGATACGGCATTCTCTTTCGATATGCAGGGAATTCCAGCCTATCTGAGGCACCTTTATGCCCGGCGCCGAAGGGATTCGTATTATCTTTCCGCCAAACACTGATAAACCTTTTGCTCCGGGGCTCTCTTCGCTCTCATCAAACAAAAGCTGCAAGCCTACACATATTGCCAGGAAAGGCGTGCCTTTTTTTATCGTGTCATAGACAGCCTGATCCATGCCCCTTTTGTCCAGTTTCTGCCGCGCATCGCCAAACACGCCCACTCCGGGGAGTACAACCTTATCGGCTTTGGCAACCACATCGGGATCGGCTGTAAGCGTCACTTCACCTCCCAGTGCGCTGAATGCGTTCTCTACGCTTTTTATGTTTCCTGCATCATAATCTATGATCGCTATCATATCATCACCTAAAACTGATCGCTTTCTATCTGTATATCTACATTACCATCACGGAAATACAGTATCTCCGAAGGGCTTTCTGCCGGCAGTTCCACCGGTTCTTCTCCCCCCGTGGGCTGCTGCTCAAGATACTCCCTCTCTTCGGGAAGCAGATCCGGAAGCTGCCCGTCATCACTGTTATCTTCTTCCACTGCTTCTTCCTGCTGTATGCTGAGCCCGTATTCTTCAAAGATCTCTTCCTGCATGGGCCTGAAAGTCCGTCCTTCCAGCACGGCATTGATCTTTCCGGTATAATCAGCCTGGGAATAGCTAAGGCATTCAAGCGCCTCTGCCTCGCCCATGCCATATACGGACGCAAGAGCATCTATTATCTTAAGTCTGATTGAAAGAGCCTCGGTCTCAACTCCCAGTGTTTTGGCTTCCTCTTCAAGATCGTTATAACGCTTAAGCCCCTGCAGCAGAGCATCCAGAGCTTCATGCTCCATGCCCATCGCCTGATAATGCTGATAGGATTCAAACTTACGGTCTATCATTACCAGCAGTCTGGAACGCTGATATATCTTAAGATCACTCTCATTAAGATCCTTGCCGTACATTGTCAGGAAAGCCGCCTTGTAATCATGATCATAATAAGCCTTTCGGGCATCGCTCATGTTCATCATTCCGGGAAGTATTGTGCCCACAACCACCAGCGCTATCAGTATAGATGCTGCCAAAGCTACGGTACGTGCTATGTACTTTTTGGGTATGTGCTTTGAGTTATCGGGTTCTTCCGGTTTTTTAGCCTTTACGGGCTTGGGCTTCTTTTCCTTCTTAGGCTTCTCGGGCTTGGGTTTCTTTTCCTTTTTCTTCTTTTCCTTTTTACCCTTGCCTTTATCCTTTTCTGCGTCTATTTCGCTTAATATAGCCGCATTTTCATCGCTTAATTTTGTCTCACCCGCTTCGGGAACGGTCACCGCCTCTTCATCTTCCTCTTCGGTAAATAGAGCTCCCAGCAGTTTTGAGAAGAATCCGGGCTTCTTTTCCTTCTTGGCTTTCTTATCTTCTTCGCCCTCAGGCTCATCTTTTTTCTTCTTTTCGCGTTTCTTTTTTGCGCGTTTCTTTTTCTTCCCGTCTTCCTCCTGCGCTTCTTCATCTTCTGCTGTGTCCGACGAAGCATCTGCGTCTGTATCTTTTTCCGCAGCTATGCTGGGATCTACCAGCTCTCCGCTGTCGGATTTTTCTATCATATCGCCTATGTCGCTCAGGTCTATGTCATCTTCTCCCAGATTAGCCATGATCTGATCAAATTCAGCTTCGGAATCTATTTTTTCATCATCTTCAAAAGCTCCGGCTTCAGCGGCAGCAAGCTGTTTTTCTATCTCGTCAAGATCCATTCCGCCGGCTTCATCAGCCGTTGCTGGAGCGCTGCCTTCATAATCTCCGCCGCCGGTTATTATATCTTCGCCGCCGTTTGCAGCCAGCATAGCCTCTATTTCTGCCTGACTCATATTATGTGCGGAATCTTCCTGTGGCTGCGTCACCGACTGAGCGCTGTCTTCTGTCATGGGAGGCACAGGCTTTATTTCCTCCGCAGGATCATCATTCATACTCGCAAGCAGCGCAGCTATATCATCCTGACTCATTTTTGCATTCGGATCTGCAGCCGGCGCACTTTCTTCAGGCGTTTCAACTGCTTCTTCAGGCTCAGCCTCATCTGCCGGCAGCTCATCATTCATGCTCGCAAGCAGCGCAGCTATATCATCCTGGCTCATTTTTGCATTCGGATCTGCGGCAGGCGCACTTTCTTCAGACGCTTCAACTGCTTCTTCAGGCTCAGCCTCATCTGCCGGCGCATCATCACTCATGCTCGCAAGCAGCGCAGCTATATCATCCTGGCTCATCTTTGCATTCGGATCCGCTGCAGGCGCGCTTTCCGTAACCGGCTGCGCTTTGGGCTCTATACCCTCTGCAGCCTGCGCCATATCCTTGAATGAAGGCATAGCATCATCCCGGCCGGACTGTTCTTCCGCCGGGTCTGTTTCTTCATTATCCGGTTCTTCTCCCAATTGCTGCCTGGCTGCTTTTAGCAGCTGATCCAGGCGATCCTCCTCAGAAGCCATCTCGATACGCCCTTTTTAATATATTTTAACGCTCTATATTGTATCACAAAGCTTTGGATGACACAACTAAAATACAATATCACAGTAATGCCGCATATATGGTAACAAATACAGCTGTCACACGCTGTTTTAATCTATTATATGCCTCATGATGTAATTATATCTTGCAAGGCGTTAACAAATCTACTAAAATAAAAGTGCTAAAATGGTTTCTCATTGGTTGGGAATATCCGGAGAACTCAAAAGTAATATAAAAAACAAAGGGAGATATTACATGAATTTCGCCGAAAAGATCATCTATTTAAGGAAACAGAACCGCTGTTCACAGGAAAGTCTTGCCGAAGCGCTTAATGTCAGCCGCCAGACCATTTCAAAATGGGAACTTGGCAGTTCACAACCCACAATGGATATGATAGTCACTTTAAGCGGATACTTCCACGTATCCACCGATTATCTCTTAAAAGACGACGCACAGCTGGAAGATTCCGACGCACTCGCGCGCATAGTCATCCGCTTCCTCAATTCGGCACAGAGTATGGAAAATATCTCAAAAGAACTGGTAGAGATCGCGCGTGACGGCATTATTGATGATGAAGAAATGAAACGCCTTGAAGTGATCACAAAAACCATTGACGAAGTACAGGCGGTCATCGACGAGATCCAGGCTCTTATCAAGAGCAGCCAGGAAAAAGCCAAACAACAGAACGCAAACAGACAGTAATCATTTTGGCTTTATTCAGGATCAAAGACAGTATCATTCTTAAGTTACATAATGACAAAGCCATTAAAAAGGGGTGTCGCATTAATGCGGCACCCCTTTTTTATTTATTGCACTGCTCTTATTTTACTACTATGTTGACCGTTATTGTTGTTCCGTTGATCTTTGTTGTGAATTTGGTCTTTCCTGCAGTTCTGGCAAAGATCACACCATCCTCATCAATAAATGCAGTATCGGGCTTAGCGCTCTTAAATATCACATCCTGATATATTCCGGCATAGGTGATCTGAGCCTTTTCACCTGCATTGAGCTCGATCTTGTATTTATTCTTACCCTTTTCAGGAGTCGCGCCTGCAACAGCCAGATCTTCCACAAATACATCTACCAGATACTCGGGATCATTACCCTCTGCCTTAAGCTGGACGGTTCCTGCAGCCTTGCCTGTGATCTTGTTGTTTTTGATCTCTACGATACCGTCAGTATCCGGCTTCCATACGGGCTTCTTAAGGCCCTTGATGTTGATAGACTTTGACTTAGTCACATTTACATGCAGCGTGCGCTCAAGCGCGGGTGTAGGCTCCGTAACCTTAACCGTGCAGTTATATGCGCGGCCGTTAATATATGCCGTAAGCTTTGCGTTGCCCTTTGCAACAGCTGTAACCTCGCCGGTATACATATCAACTTTTGCAATATCAGGCGCTGCGCTGTACCATAACACATCCAGATCACCGTATCCGCTCAGGCTTACAGTCTGTGCAGGATCACCTGTTTTGATCTCAAGCTTCTTTGCAATAACAGGTTTGCAGACATTAACGCTTATAGTCTGTGCACCATTGCTTATTACAGCATCGCCGGCCTTTTTAGCCTTGAACGCTCCCTTCTTGCTGATGGATATGACCTTCTTGCTGTTCTTATCAGAAACAGTCCAGCCGCTGCCGATATTGAACTTCTGTCCTGCTACCAGATAAAGCTGCTTGGTATCACCATCAATATAAGGCTTGGGATCCAGCGGAGATACGCCGCAATCAGCCTCGGCCCACTTAGCATAAAGCGTAAAGTCCGCAGTTACGGGTGTTGTGAAATCGTAAGCTGTTGTCAGAGCTTCGTCAGTAAACCAGCCCTTGAACACAAAGCCTTTAGATACAGGCTTAGCCGGCTCCTCAAGAGGCTCGTTCTTGCAGACTTTGGTATCCTGTATCTGCTCGCCGCGGCCGTTCATCTCAAAGCTTACTACATACTCATGCACCTTAAGCTTTACACTGATATTATAGTCCTCATAATCCAAAGCGCCTTTTACCGGCACGGTCAGCTCTACCGCCGCCTTAGTCGCATCTTCTTTGATCTTCCAGGAAAGTGTATCACCGGTCAGTTTTATCTCTTCAAGGAAATCCTTGCCGGAGATCACATTTTCTTCTTTGAGTTCAGCAGATGCGCCCGGAGCAATATAACCTGCCAGTGCCAGGCTTCCGCTCTGTCCGGCCTCGATCTCGCCATTGGCAATGACCGCAGTCCATACAGCCTTGGAAATATTTACCGTAATGCCTGTAGGCTGTTCCTTGACCGAATACTTCCATGCATCGGCACCATCCAGCTTAACGCCTGTTACAGTGACCGGCTTATTCTGACCCGCATGATCATCAGCCATCTCACCGTAGGCCTCTGTCAGATCAACATTTATAACATCTTCCGCTCCAATAGTCTCAACTATCTGTGCATCTTTAAGATTTACGATCTTATTATTTTCTTCATACTCACGGTCTTCAGCAGAAGCATTGACCGTCACCTCGAAAGGTTTGATCACAAAATCTGCGCTTCCGCGCCATCT
>CADAHD010000030.1 GCA_902787595.1 uncultured Lachnospiraceae bacterium | reverse complement strand
GAGCTGGAGATGCAGGAAGATGATGATGACGAAACTCCTCCTTTTGGATATAAAGGCATAGAAGGAAATACTACATTCCTGATCAGATCTGTAGGTTATAATGATAATGATTATATCCAGATTGGTGAGGATACAGACAGCAACCTTATGGGCGTGATCAATGATTCAACCCTTGCATTTGCCTGCTACTATGATGGTTTCAGATACATGCTCGACTATATACTTAATTATGAAGATCCTATGATCTACAAGAAACTTAATGTTAAGTATGATCCTGATACTGCACAGCTTGAAGGCGAGATGATGATCGAGCAGTGGGCTATCGCAGGAAACGACAGAAAGCTTGATCCCGTACCCGTATTTGAGGATATAGACGAGCTTGATATGCGTGGTTTGGATACCAATCTGTTTGGACCTCTTAGCCCCGATTCACTTTACAAGCATCAGGTATTTGAACTTTACTTAGAGGAACTTGGTGAAGAAGAGGAAGATGAGGAAGCCGGTGAAGGCGAAGGCTTAGTAATTGAATAAGCCGCAAAAGTAAGTACATGTTTTATCCCTCCCCCTTATTACAGGGGGGAGGGACTTGTTGCAAAACTAAGGAGGGACGCATGAAGAAAAAAAGAAAAGGACTGTTCAGATGGTTCAGAAAGGGATCGGCCGGGGTTACCGTATTTGAGGTAATGATAGCTCTGGCATTATTTGCGGTGATCATTACACCTGTAATGCGTTCCTTTGTTACGGCTATTAAAGTCAATAAGAGGAGCCGCGATGTAATGGTTGCAACGGATGTTGCCGATGCCATTATGGAAGGAATACAGGGCAAGACCTATGAGGAAGTGGTCAAGGCTCTTGTTTCTTCAGGTGCAGGTTTCACGACTTCCGTAGAGGATGGAACCGGAAGCGCCAGACTTGCGCTTTCAAGTATCAATAACAATTGGTACAATCAGGGACATATCGGGGGATTGAATCCGGCAAAAAAGCTGCTTAATAAAGGCGGTGCTGCTATGACGATGGGCGATTATAGCGGAGACTATACGTCGAATTATAGAAATACTCCTAACGATAACAGCCATCATAAAACGGCAAATGAGGTAGACGATCAGGCGATGGCTGAAGATGCTATCGGCGAGCTTGCCGCATGGTTCGATCCTACACAGACTTATGAGGAGTACACATCGACAAATGAGGACAAATTATTATATTTTGGCTTTAGTGAAAATCAGTGCTATCCTGATCCAGATATTATCAACGGAAAAGGTGTGCCTAAAATAACATATATGCTGTATAGCCGTATTGAAAAGGATAACCGTTTCTTTGACGCTACTGTGTCTTTTCTTCCGCGATCACATAGAAATAATAATGATGATGCTACAATGAGAAGATCAGTCGGAGGCGGCGGTTACGAAGAATCTGATTCGTATTTTACTTATGAAGTGACTGTTAAGGTTTATGAATATCATTACGATCCATTCACCAATGCGTGGGTAGGACGATTTGCACCGGATGGAAGTGCCAGATTCGATGGTGCGCCTATTGCCGAACTTCATACCGGTATATTGAACAAGAGTTTGAATAAGTAAGAGCAGCGGATAAGGAGGAGAAAAGATGAAGAAAATGAAGGAAAACAGGGGAGCAGCTCTTGTAGCCGTATTGATAGGGATACTGTTTATTGCGATCCTGGCCAGCTCGCTGCTCTATATGTCAACACTTAACTACAAAATGAAGGGCATGCGTTCAAGGGCAAATGATAACTTCTACACTGCGGAATATGCAATGGCAGATATGCTTGCGCAGATCAAGCAGATGAGTTATGCGTCGGATACGCCCAAGACCACCCTTTCCGGTTATCTGAAGGGGTCTGGTAATAGTTTTAATGCAGCTAATCTTCAGAAACTTATTGGTTATCAGACGGGCGGCGGATCGCTTCCGGATTTGCCTTCAGCTAAAGTAGGTTGTATATTTGACGGCTCAGTCGCTTCATACGAGGAGGGAGCTAACTATATAAAGCTTAAAGGCGTTAAAATTACTACTACAACAGATGATGATTATGAGAGCAGTATAGTTACCGATATCAAGATATCTTTCCCCAAGAGCACGGATGCACCTGCCAAGTTAAACGATTTCAGTTTGCTTTCTGATGCACCGCTTTCAATTAAAGAGAGCAGTCAGTATTTTGGCGGTGATATTTATATCAGAAAGAACGGTACACTTGGAGATGGCGGAAATGATGCCTTAAGGATCGGACCTAAAGGGAATCTTGTTCTTATGGGAAATTTCTGCTTCATAGATGGAAATCTTACTATAGAAGATGGTGGAAATTGTTATCTGAACGGAACAACTTATGTACGTGGTCAGGTTATTGTTAATGGAGATGCTAATCTTGTTATAGGTGGAGATCTTTATTGCAGAGACGGTAGCAGCGGAAATATAAGCTGTATAAATGATGATCTGACAAAGAATCATGGATCCAGCGGTGTAAAATGGGAGAATTATAATAAGTATGATGCAGGACTTGCCGGTATGCTGGTAGCGCCTTACATGCATATACATAAATCCAATGCTTCTTCTGAAAAGGATATCACTTTTACTCAGAGTGCGTTCCGTGCAAAATGCTCCAATGCCGGCAGAAATTATGGCTCTTCTATGGTAGAGTATTCAGGAGGACCGAACGGAACAGTAAGGGCGGTTTATATGACTAATAATCAGAATGTTCCCGGTGGTGAGAATTATTCAAATTGTCTTATCGTCGGAGGCGGTTGCCCTACTATGTTCCAGGGTTATATAAAGAACAGCACATTCCTTATTGTGGATAATTCTCAGCCGCTCGAGATAGCAATTCAGGATGGTGGTTTTGAGTGGGGAACTATGGACGATGAAAGCTACGAGATTGCCAGAAAGCTTTGGGTAAAGGGTGGAGACAATGATGGTCAGTTTTCATTTCCCGGAGAAAACGGATTTACCTTGGACAATCTTGAAGCTGTAACCGGAACGACAGATGAAAGTAAGCTTAATGGTAAGACTCTTGTACAGTTTACCAATGATGCCGATTGCAAGCCTTTCTATTATAATAAAAGTAAACCTAATGAGAACTATTTCCCCTTTGATAACTTCCTTGATAAGAATATAAACAAGACACTTCGCGAGTTCAAGGGCGCAGCAGGCGGCGATGCAGATGCCAGCGCTCAGCCTACCATAAGGTTGTATAACTGGTCAAAGGAATAAGGAGGCACGGCATGGAGAAGATAAGAAAACACTTAAAAGCCAACAAAGGTATGAGCATCATGGAGCTCCTGCTCGTGATCATGATCTCGCTCCTGATACTTACGCTTCTTCTGGTATCCTATAATGTGGTCAATAATGCGAATATAACCAAGGCTGCAAAGCGAATGGAGAATGTTTTGAAAACCACGAAAGTTGCGGCTATGAGCCGCGGACAGGCTGCCGGAGTTGTAAACTTTGTTGTAGAGAACGGACGTTTGTTTGCAGTAACCGCTCCGGGAACGGCTGATGAGCAGAAAGAGCTGATCTGTAATGCAAATGTTGTAGTGTCCGCAGGTATGGGATCCATGCCGGGGGCAGGGACGGATTCTGTCGGGGCTACTGTAGCTTTTAATACAAACGGACGTATCCGGACCTCACTTACGACAGCCGATCATTTTCTCATGACTAAAGGGGAAAGACAGTTTAAGATAGTAGTTTACAAAGATACCGGCGCTATTGAATGCGGTATGTATACGCCGGAGGCAGAACCCGACCCCGGTGAAGGAGCCGGTGGTGGCTGATCATAATACGATGAGGTTGTTATTGCATATATAGGAAGGAGGAATGTATGAGAAGGAATAAGGGGTATACCCTGGTAGAGTTGTTGGTTGCAGTTGCTGTTCTTCTGCTGGTAATGGCAGAGGTGGGGGCGTTGATGATCAATAGCCAGACACTTTACAAGAATGGTTATTATGAGGTTAGTCTGCAGGAAAACTCTCAGCAGATAGTTCAGACTGTTCAGGACCTTTTGATGAATGCCAATGTTAATTACAGTCTTGCAACCACCACATATACATCACCTGCGGGTCATAAATCCGATGTTATTTCTTTCCAGACCCAGGAAAGAAAAAAGGCCGGTGATACCTATACAGGTGATATGGAGACAGTCACCTATAAGATAGGCCGTAAGATCGATCTGGTACCCGGTACCACACCCAGAACAGGCAATGTGGGTGAATATACTGATCTGGTACTTGTAAGGACCGGTGACGGTGGTGAGACCGTAAGCCTTATAGCTGAAGGCGTTCAGTCTATTTATCTTACAAAGAATAATGAGATAGAGACCACATCTAACGGAGATATGTTCAACGTTAAGACAGCCGATAAGGTCAGTATCTCAATGAACATGGTCAATGAGAATTATCGTTATTCTACTTCCGGAGAGATCTACCTGAGAAACCGTATAGGTACCGGTGGAGATCCTGATAATGATTCCGGCAGCGGGTCAAATGCTGATGTAGATGTAACAATCTTAAGAATTCATGAGTATGACCTTAAGAAGTTTGTTCCCAAGGAGTACACTAAGTTTGCTTTTGTAGATTCTTCAATGGGTAACTTTTACACCCTGAATGAAAACGGTGAGATCAAATGTGATGGTTACCTGAATAACCGTTGGGATGAGGAAGTTGAAGCTGATATAGTAGCGACCGATGCTGCAGGCAGCGGCTCATATAAGATCCGTATTTTAACACCTAAGGTTAATGATGGAGCGCATATGCCTGTATATGCGTGGACTAATACCACTACAGGTAACGGACCGCTGGTTAATGCCCTTCCTGTGAATGGTATCTGTACCTGCCCTACATGCTGCGGCGAAGTCACCATGGATGCACAGATCACGCTTCAGATAGGTGGTGGCAAAGATTGTATTATTACTGACGGTGGTGCTAAACAGACTGTTGATCTTTCGGTTCTTGCATCTAACGGAGAAGGCGGTTTTTGCATAAGACGTCATCATGATGATGCTGAGGATGAACCTATTGGTACTGCTGTTCCTGCATGGAACTGTCCTGCAATGCTGGATAATGAAGTTTTTGCACGTGTCCGTGAAAACGGAGGTTCGGATGCTACTTTAGACCTTACGCAGTTTAAACTTGCTATCTGCCCTATGAAATTAAAAGATGGTATCACGAGTATGGATCATGATATTTGGGAAACAGATGTAAATGGTCATCAGTACAGGAATTATTATTATGATTATGTATTAAGCGGGAAATTTGAGAATGATCCGTATGCTATATCAAATGGTGGTGGTCATTGTATGTATTTGCCTTACCCCGGAGCGCATCATTCACAGGTCTTTCCTAAATTTACGCTTAAGCGTATCCATGTAGATAACAAAGCAAACGGATTCAGTATTCAGACACCGACTCATGCTGATGCAGGTAAGGATTATTTAGATTATTTCGTAGCTAATGAAAGTTATATAAGGTTACATGTATGGGTTTCCTATGCAGGTAAGGGAGGAATACCGGGGACGGATAGTGATTACAAATATACATATGACTGTTATGGTTATTACTATCCTCAGAGTCAGGGTTCAAGTGACTGGCTGATGGGACAGATAACCAAAAAGCCTTCACCTTCTGATGTACAGCCTACTAAGACTTCGGATGATCCGTTACCTTACGAGTATTACGATAAGAACCACTAAGAATTATTTTTCCCCCCGCCAAAACGGCGGGGGATTTTTTTATTCATGAAATAAAGGCCATGTGCATGGTGGATTTTTTTCTTGCATTTAAAAAACTTTTATAGTATATTATCTTGCGTGTGCAAATTGTACACGCAATTTTATTGAACGACAGAGGAATTGATAATGGCAAAGAATCTGGTGATAGTGGAGTCGCCTGCAAAGGTTAAGACTATTAAAAAGTTTCTGGGCAGCAATTATGAAGTATGTGCCAGCAACGGACATGTTCGTGACCTGCCCAAGAGTACACTGGGCGTGGATGTGGAACATGATTATGAACCTAAATACATAACTATACGCGGTAAGGGAGAGGTCCTTGCAAAACTTCGCAAGGAAGTTAAGAAAGCAGACAGCGTCTTTCTTGCAACCGACCCCGATCGTGAAGGTGAAGCGATCAGCTGGCATCTTTTTGAAGCGCTTAAACTGGATGAAAAGAAGGTGCACAGGATCTCTTTTAATGAAATAACAAAGAATGCAGTAAAGGATTCGCTTAAGCATCCCAGAGATATAGATATGGACCTGGTAGATGCACAGCAGGCGCGCCGTATTCTTGACAGAATGGTTGGATACCGCATTTCACCACTGCTTTGGGGAAAGATCAAGCGCGGCCTTTCGGCAGGACGCGTTCAGAGCGTGGCGCTTCGCATCATATGTGACCGTGAGGAGGAGATAGCAGCTTTCATACCAAGGGAATACTGGTCGGTAGAAGCGCAGTTTTCGGCCGGAAACAGTAAAAAGACATTTACGGCTTCTTTTTACAGTGATGAAAACGGGAAGAAGACCATAGACAGCCGTGCAGAGGCAGAGGCCATAGAAGCAAAGCTTAAAGGAGCAACGTTTGAGATAAAAGAAGTAAAGCATGGAGAACGCACACGTAAGGCGCCTCTTCCCTTTACAACTTCTACCCTTCAGCAGGAAGCCTCAAAGACGCTTAATTTTTCAACATTAAAGACCATGCGTACCGCGCAGACTCTTTACGAAGACGGCTATATTTCCTATCTGCGTACCGATTCAACACGTGTATCAGAGGAAGCGCTTGCATCTTCCAGGGAATACATTATAAGCAATTTTGGTGAGGATTATCATATAGGCACGGCAGCCGTTAAAAAGGATGATAAGAAGATACAGGATGCGCACGAAGCCATCCGTCCTACAGATATAAGCATGACGCCGGATAAGCTTAAGAGCAAGCTTCCCAGGGAGCAGTTCAGGCTTTATCAGCTTATATGGAAGCGTTTTGCCGCCAGTCAGATGTCTGCGGCTGTTTATGATACGCTTTCGCTTAAGCTTAGCGCCGGCGGCATGATATTCACTGCATCCGCCAGCGGCATTAAGTTTGACGGTTTTATGAAAGTATATACGGATACCGAAGACGACAAGGCCGTCAACAGCTTCCTGCTCAAGGAGTTTGCGGAAAAGGACAAGATACCGGCCATAAAGTTTGTTGAGATGGAAAAGAAGCAGCACTTTACCCAGCCGCCTGCGCATTATACGGAGGCCAGTCTGGTTCGCGCGCTTGAGGAACTGGGCATAGGCAGGCCGTCTACTTATGCGCCCACGATCACCACAATACTTGCAAGACGCTATATACTCAAGGAGAATAAGAATCTCTTTGTTTCGGAACTTGGCGAGATAGTCAATAAAGTTATGAAGGACGAATTCCCGGCCATAGTTGATGTGAACTTTACAGCGACTATGGAAAGTCTGCTGGATAATATAGGAGAAGGCAAGACCAACTGGAGGACAGTAATCGAGAATTTCTATCCCGATCTGGATGCTGCAGTTAAGAAGGCAGAGGAGGAAATGGCCCATATCGAGATCAAGGATGAAGAAAGCGATGTGGTATGTGAGAACTGCGGACGCAAAATGGTCATCAAATACGGACCTCACGGCCGCTTTCTGGCATGCCCGGGTTTTCCTGATTGCAAAAATACCAAACCTTATTTTGAGAAAACGGGCGTGATGTGTCCAAAGTGCGGTAAGGATATAGTTATCCGCATGACCAAGAAAGGACGCAGGTATTATGGCTGCGAGGGCATTCCTGATTGTGACTTTATGGTTTGGAACAGGCCCGTTAACGAGAAATGTCCTGAATGCGGTGGCATAATGCTCAAAAAAGGCAGCAAGCTGGTGTGCGCCGATACAGAGTGTGGTTTTGTCAAAGATGACGAAGGAAAGGACGAAGAATGAGTTTAAGTCTTTTGGACCGTACGAGAAAGCTCGGACGTCTGCTTCATAATAATACATCGCCCAAAGTGGCATTTAATGATATCTGCGGAGTGCTCAGCGACAGTCTGCAGTCTGTTGTACTGGTAATAAGCAGAGGCGGAAAGCTTTTGGGTTGCGGCATAAGCGAAGAAGTGGCGCCGCTTAAGGAGCTTTTGAGCCATACTATCGGTGAGCATATCGATGACAGGCTCAACGAGCGCTTTATGGGTATATTGTCTACTCAGGATAATGTCAATCTTATGACCTTGGGCTTTTCGATGGATGTGGCCGAAGGCGGCGGCAGGTACCATGCGGTGGCTTCACCTATCTATGCCGGCGGTGAGAGGTTGGGTAGTCTTTTCATATACAAGGATAAGGGCTGGTATGATATGGATGACATAATACTGGCCGAATATGCGGGAACGGTGGTAGGGCTCGAACTTCTGCGCTCACTGCAGTCGGAAGCAGATGAAAGCGATCGTCTCAAACAGGGAGTAAAGAGCGCGCTTGATGCCCTTACTTTGTCCGAAAAAGAGGCTATACGATATATACTCAAACTGCTGAATGAGGAGGAGAACATCCTTGTTGCAAAGCGTGTTGCAGAAGACACGGGTATCGCGCGCAGCGTGGTGGTAAACGCCCTGCGCAAGCTTGAGAGCGCCGGGATAATAGAGACACATTCGGCCGGAGTGAAGGGAACAAGACTCAGAGTTATCAACAATACCATATATGATCTCATCTGACAGGGTTACATAAAATATCTTGTATTTTTTTCAAAATATTATATAATATATCATACAGTTTCGGGTAAGATCATCCGATATTAATAATATGAGCATAGGCAGGGAAGCCCGCAGCGGCCACGGAAGGGCACAGGGTTTTGTCTGTGCTTATTTTGTGTATATCGGAACCGTATTTTTACGGATGGCAAAGACACCGAAGGAGAAGAGTATGGTAAATTCCAATGTTTTTTCGTATATCAATGTGCTGGATAAGGCGGCTGATGCTTCGTGGCTGCGCAACGAGGCTATTTCCAACAATCTGGCCAATGTTGATACTCCTAATTATAAGCGCCAGGATGTAAGCTTTGAGGATGAGCTTATCAGAAACCTGAACAAAGTTGAGAACCGCACGATGGATGCGAAAGTATATAATATGGAGCTTTCACGTATAGAGCCCAGGGTATATACCGATGCGGAAGCCTTTTCATACAGGCTTGACGGAAATAATGTCGATGTGGACAGAGAGAATGTCTATATGGCGCAGAATCAGATCACTTACAATTCGCTTATGCAGTGTGTAAAGAGCGAATTTCAGAATCTCAAAACAGCAATGGGCAACGGGGGCTGACGATAAGTATCATAATGCAGAAGCTTCATTGTATTAAGAGATTCCTGATTTCCGGCAGACAGAAAGGAGAAAGCTCATGGGAATGTTTACTTCCTTTGATATAACAGCATCGGGACTTACCGCTGAACGTTACCGCATGGATACCATTGCGGAGAATATAGCAAACGCAAATACTACCCGTACCGGAGACGGCACGCCGTACAGGCGCAAGGTAGTAGAGTTTGAGACTAAAGACAGCAAGCAGGACAGGCGCTCTTTCGGCCGTGTCCTTTCTACGATCGTAGGCACCGGCAGGGCACAGCAGAGGCATGACAGGAATGTGGTGAGCGATGACCTTATCGGATATGGCGTTAAGATCCCTACCATCGTTGAGGATACCACCAGTCCTATGAATATGGTATATGATCCTTCTCATCCCGATGCAGATGAAAACGGATATGTTACTTATCCAAATGTTAATACCATCACTGAGATGACTAACCTGATCGATGCCAACAGGGCGTATGAAGCCAATGCAACGGCGTTCAACGCCAGCAAGTCGATGGCTACAACAGGGCTCAGTATAATAGGAAGCTGATCCGCGCCACAGCAGGTGCGTTTATAACTTAGCAGGTAATATTTACTGCTTTGAGGATAAATACTATGGAATATATTGATACAGCCACAGGAAACCGTGTAAGCAATCCGATAGACAGACTCAATGTCCGTACGGGCAAGGAGATAAGCCGTTTTGTTCAGGAAAAGGGATCGGAAACGGAAGATCTTTTCGGTTCCATATTCGGCGCGGCTTTATCCAATATCAATTCAACAAATAAGTATCTTTCGGATGCGGAAAACGAAGAGATCAAGCTGGCCATGGGACAGAGCAATTCTACCCATGATCTGGCGATTGCGCTGCAGAAAGCTTCTACGGCGCTGCAGTATACCGTAACCCTTAAGAACTCGCTTATTGAAGCGTACAGAACAATTATGAACATGCAAATATAATCTTAAGGGGGCCCGCGCGAAGCGTGGGAAGATCCCTTGCAATGTAAATGAACAGACAGAGTCAATTTCTTAAGGAGGGGCGCTGTTAATGGTAGATAAGATAGTAGGCTGGTTTAGATCACTGCCTAAAAGGCTGCTGGACTGGTGGGAAAAGTTTTCGCGCCGGCAGAAAATAATAATCGCGCTGTTGTCAGTTCTTACACTGGCAGCTTTTATCGGGCTGATCGTATGGATCACCAGACCGGAATATGTAAAGATCCATACCGCGTCTTCTGCGAAGGAAGCCCAGGAGGTCATCGATCTGCTTACAGGAGATGAGATCGCTTATAAAACCTCTGAGGACGGACTTTCAATTTCCATAAACCGCAAGGATTATACCAAGGCAGTGCTGCTGCTTGGCAGCAACAGTATTTCTACGGATCGTTATTCCATCGATAATGTCACCGATGGAGGCTTTTTCTCGACCGAAGCAGATACCCAGAAACGATATCTGGTATATCTGGAGCAGACTCTTGAGGAGGATCTTCAGGGCTTTGATTTTGTGCGTAAAGCAGATGTTAAATTAAGCATTCCCGAGCAGAACGGGACACTGATCGCACAGAATAAAGAGAGCTATGCGGCTGTTAAGCTGGAACTTTCCGACAAATGTGACAGTGACCAGGCTGCGGCTATGGCAAGGCTTATAGCTACGGGACTTGGTAATGACACCACCAATAACATAAGCATAGTGGATACAAGCGGCAAGCTCCTGTATGCGGGCGTGGAAGAAAGCGCCGGCTCCGGCAGCGCTTCATCCTTCCTTTCGACCGCAGACCAGCAGTCCAGGGCTGTTGAGGCAGATGTAAAGCGCGCCCTGCTGGGACTTAATCAGTTTTCGGGCATAGAAGTGGCTGCGCATGTGGTCATCGATACCGCCAATTATGAGGAGGTAGTCCACGACTATTCGAATACAGAGACGGAAGGCGATGGCGTACTGGCCAGCCGTGATACTTACCAGAGCACCAATGAGGGAACGACCGGCGGAATTCCGGGTACCGATACAAATGGTGAGCAGAATACCGGCTATGTATATGAGAATCAGTCAAATACTTCCTCATCCGTGATCGAGACCAGTGAGGATTTCCTCCCGGATGAGAGGATAAGGACTACGAGCAAGCAGGCAGGTGATATCGACAGGGAGAATTCGTCTGTTACCGTAACCCTGCTTACTTATAAGATGATCAATGAGGATGATGTGCGTGAAGCCGGTGAACTTGAAGGCATCACCTGGGCACAGTACAAGCTGGCTAACGATATACGTACCGAGCTGCCGGTAGAGCAGAGCCTTATCATGGCTGTATCGAATGCTTCGGGCATCGCATCAGGAAAGATCTCCATCCTTTCGTATGAGCAGCCTTTCTTTGTGGATCACGAGGGGCTTAATATCAGGCTTAATGATGTATTACAGATAATACTTATCGTTCTTATACTGGGCCTGCTGGCATTTGTCATCCTGCGCAGCATGCGTCAGGCGCGGGTGGAAGAGGCGGAGCCCGAGATCTCCATCGACGATATACTGCAGTCTACTATGACTGAAACGGATCTGAATGAGATAGGCGTGGAGGAGAAATCCGAAGCCAGAAAGATAGTTGAGAAATTCGTTGAGGACAACCCCGAGCTGGCAGCAAATCTGCTGCGCAACTGGTTGAACGAAGATTGGAGTTAACAGATGGCTGATTCAAGCTTGACCGGAATACAGAAGGCGGCTGTGCTGCTGATCGCGTTGGGGCCAGAAATGAGCTCCACTGTGTTTAAGCACTTGAAAGAAGAGGAAATAGAGGACCTCACGCTGGAGATCGCCAACACACGCAGCATATCCCCTCAGGTTAAGGAAGACGTTATAAATGAGTTTTACGAGATCTGCCTTGCACAGCAGTATATTGCAGAAGGCGGTATAGGATATGCAAAGGAGCTGCTGGAAAAGGCGCTGGGCACAGAGAAAGCGCTGGATGTTATCGGCAAGCTGACTGCTTCGCTGCAGGTCAAGCCTTTTGAATTTGTAAGAAAGACTGATGCTACGCAGCTTCTCTCATTCATTCAGGATGAGCATCCCCAGACTATCGCGCTGATCCTTTCGTATTTGTCGCCTTCACAGTCGGCACTTATCATATCGGCCCTGCCTCAGGAGAGTCAGGCAGATGTTGCAAGGCGTATTGCGACTATGGACAGGACCAGCCCCGATGTTATTCAGGAGGTGGAGCGTGTGCTCGAGAGTAAGCTGGCAAATCTGGTGAATCAGGATTACACCCAGATAGGCGGCGTGGATCAGGTAGTGGAAATATTGAACACTACCGACCGCGGTACGGAAAAGCATATCATGGAGATACTCGAGATAGAGGATCCCGAGCTGGCCGACGAGATCAGAAAGAAGATGTTCGTATTCGAAGATATTCTTCTTTTGGACAACAAGGCTATACAGCGTGTATTGCGTGAAGTGGATAACGGAGATCTGGAACTGGCGCTCAAGGGTACAAATGAAGAAGTGCAGAATGCGATCTTCACCAACCTCTCCAAGCGTCTTGCCGAGATGATAAAAGAGGATATGGAATTTATGGGGCCTGTTCGTATG
>CADAHD010000029.1 GCA_902787595.1 uncultured Lachnospiraceae bacterium | reverse complement strand
TGTATATCAGCCTGTATACCAAAGATCCGTTATTATCTTTAAGCTTTATGATAAGACTCTCAACTTCTTCATCCTTACCATAAGACGAGGGGATGCCGCCAAGCGCCGGTTTGCCTTTTACCACTTCGTATGAATCATATACGGGATCCAGGCTGCGGCTGCCGTCGGCGTATACAGCTTCGATCATAGGTTCACGGATGTCACCCTTGCCGGGCGCCGAATACTCATAACGCATATCCTCCGGCGAAAAGCTGCCGTGGTCTTTACTGTATATGCTGCTGTTTCCCGGCGGAAACGCATGATGTTCCGTAAGGGCGTCCGAAGATAAGACTTCTATCCACGGCCCGTAATAAAGATGTTCCGCCTGTCCGTTCTCAAGCAGTTTAAACGCATAAGTTGTATTCTTTGTACTTAAAACAAAGAGTATCCTGCCTTCCTCTTTTTCCTTTATCTCTATCATGCCCTGCGCCCCTTAAGCTCATTGTTGATCTCTTCCATCTTCTCTTCGGTCAGGATGAACTTCTTATAAAAGATGAACAATGCGATCAGCATGCCTGCTATGGGCAGTACCGTCATGGTAAGTCGCAGTCCGGGAAGATTGGCAGATGAAAGTTCGCTTGCGCTTGCTACTCCATCGGAATTCTGGCTGATATGGAAAAGATCCAGCGCGATACCTGTAATAAACACCGCTACGCCGCTGGCCAGCTTAACCACAAAAGTCTGCATGGAGAATATCACGGATTCATCGCGCCTGTTATTCTTAAGCTCGCCGTAATCAACGGTATTTGCAAGGAAAACCGTGGTAAGCACCGTAAGCAGACCGAAGGCTACGAATACAAAAAAACCGGGGATCAGAAGAAGCCCAAGGCTCTTTACTCCCGCCATCATCATTATCAGCAGTACCGCATATCCGCCTATCGCAAAGAAAAAGCTGAGATAGCATACTTTTGTTACGCTCATGAACTTCCTTACCAGCGGATAGATCACCATCATGGAAAGGATCTGCATGCCGCCGCCAAAAGTATTGAACAATACATAGGTGCCGTTCCAGTCCGCCCCGCCTATATCGTATTTAAAGAAATAGATGAGAAGGTTTGATGTGATATAAAGTGAAGCATTTACCAGAACAATGGTGATAACAACGGTCATTGCCTGATCATTAGTGACCAGCGCTTTAAACATCGCACCGATGGACGGGCTTTCCATGTCAACACTGCTCTTTTCCTTAATGGTCAGGCAGGTTATCGTTATAAAGACCACAAATACTATGGCTATGCCAAGTGCGAATAAGGAGAATCCGCTCCGTTCTACAGGTTTATTAAGCTCTGCAAGCAGTGCATTGAGTTCGGCGATAACTGTCTCATCCGTGGCTGTCTTGATCTGTCCGGCTATCCTTTGCGCCTGCGCGTACTCCTTAGGGTGTATCAGTCCGCCCAATGCCGGTACCACCAGCATGGTGATCACCGTTATAAGCGCCGATCCCACGCCTGCGCAGGAACGCGCCATTGCAGTAAGCCCTTCTCTTTCCTTTCCGCCTTCGGTAAATGCAGGTATCATCGACCAGTACGGTATATCCATCATGGTATAGGTCACGCCCCAGAGTATATAAAATACTGCGGCATAAGCAGCCAGTCCAGCGCCGTTTAATGCCGGCGGCGCAGAAAATACCAGCCACAATACTATTGCATTTGTGATCGTCCCTATCATCAGCCAGGGACGGAATTTACCCCATTTCGTCTTTGTCTTTGCGACTACAACGCCCATTATCGGATCGTTAAAGGCATCAAAAACACGGGCAGCCATCATAATGGCTCCCATCACCGTTCCCTTTATTCCCAGCAGATCCTGATAGTAGTAAAGAATGTAGCTGGCGGAAAGCATATAGACCATATCTTTTCCGACCGCGCCCAGCCCGTAAGCAGCCTTTTCCCTGAATGAAAGCTTCATGAAACACCTCCCTGTTGTATTGTATTATATCCGTAATCCCCAAGCAGTCCCGGCTTTGCTTCAAGCATAGAGACTAATTCATTATACCTTAATTTAAGGCCTTTTACAAGGAATGTATGGACTCAGCGGCAGTGTAGGGAGTATAATCAGAAATGATCGCGAGCAGCCGATCAATACAAACAAATCAGGAGAAAAGGCATGAATATATCCGATCTGACCGACATACTTAAATCTGACAGCCTAAAGGAACGCTTTAACGAAATCTATGCAGATCCCGCCATTTACGAAAAGCAAAAACAGCGCTGCCTGGATGCAGTGGAATGCTTCGTCTCTGCTTTCGGCCCCGAGGGCGATGTCAGCGTATTTTCCGCTCCGGGACGCAGCGAGATCGCAGGCAATCACACGGACCACCAGCACGGAGAAGTGCTGGCTGCATCCATTAACAGGGATGCCATAGCCGTTGCCCGCAAAAACAATGATAAAAAGGTCCGTCTCATATCCGACGGTTCTGAACTGATATGCGTGGATATCACAGATCTGGCAGTAAATGACGATGAAAAGGGCACTACTGCCGGCATCATACGCGGAATGCTTTACGCCGTAAACGACCACGGTTTTATCCCGGGCGGTTTTGATGCTTATGTGACCAGCGAGGTACTTATCGGCGCAGGCCTCTCTTCCTCCGCCGCCTTCGAAACACTGATAGGAGTTACTGAATCGTATCTGTATAATGACGGCTCCATATCCGCTACCGAGATAGCCATTATGGGCCAGTATGCAGAAAACGTATTCTTCGGCAAGCCCTGCGGCCTTATGGATCAGATGGCCTGCTCCGTCGGAAGCCTTGTGCATATTGACTTTAAAGACCCTCTCGTTCCACATACCGAACAGATCAAATATGATTTTGCAAAAAGCTCTTATCGTCTGTGCATCACTGATACCAAGGGAAGCCATGCGGATCTGACCGCTGATTATGCGGCGGTGCCGGCCGAAATGAGATCAGCTGCTGCTTTCTTCGGAAAAGAAGTGCTGCGCGAAGTTCCCGAAAAGGACTTTTACAATGCCATTCCAGAACTGCGAAAAACCTGCGGTGACCGCGCCGTTCTGCGCGGCTTACATTTTTATAATGAAAACCGCCGTGTCGCCGAAGATGTGGCTGCACTGAAAGCCTCTGATATCGAAAGCTTTTTAAAGGGCGTGCAGGCCTCAGGCGACTCTTCCTTTAAATACCTGCAGAATGTATATACAAATGCAGATGTATTGCATCAGAATGTATCCGTAGCCCTGGCTGTAAGCGAAGCAGTCCTTAACGGCCGCGGCGCCTGCCGCGTACACGGTGGCGGTTTCGCCGGCACCATTCAGGCCTGGGTTCCCGAAGATCTTTGCGGCGAATATAAAAAAGCCCTCGACCATGTCTTTGGTGAAGGCTCCTGTGAGATACTCTGCATACGCCCCTGCGGAGGCATCAGACTTATCTGATACTTATAAAGGCTTACGGCCATTTAGTTTTCATTAAAATCATCAACAAAAAGGCGCCCCATTCAGGAGCGCCTTTAATAATACTTTCTTATTCCATTCAGGCTTTCTTTGCTTCCTTAGCCTTATCTGTCGGCTTAACCAGCAGTAAGCATGCCAGCAGCGCGATGATATAAAGGATGATCGTAAAGATCAGCACGTTCTGGTAACCGGTAGGGTTAACGGCATTCATCTCATGGCTTGCAAGCAATGCGTCAACATCCAGACCTGCTGCAACCGCCTCTGTCTTTGTGTAGAGGACCTTATTGTAGATATACTGTTCTACGCCTGTATTCTTAACTATCATAGACGCAACCTGGTTTCCGGTAAGACCTGCAAATGCCCATGCAGAAAGCGTGATACCGTGTATAGCAGAGATGCTTCCCATTCCGTAGTGATCGGAAAGCAGGGTGGGCACATTGGAGAAACCACCGCCGTAGCCTGCGTTTACGATATAAACCAGAGCCAGTACCAGGATAGCCAGCACGATATTTCCTGCGCCGGTCTTGATGCCGTTGGTCAGCATTACGATAGCGGTAAATGCTATGGAAAGTATGAAGATCAGCTTGTAAATGGTGTTTCTGTCCTTCATGGTATCTGCCCAGGATGAGAAACCAAGACGTCCGCCTGCATTAAATACTGCGGATATTGTAGAAAGGATACCTGCTATGCCTGCAAAGCCCAGGCACTTGAAGATCATCTTCTCCTGGCTTATAAGAGCCAGACCACAGGTGATATTGATGTAGAACATAAGCCATATACCAATGTAGTTGGTGATAGGCTTGGTCTTGATGGTAGCCATGATGCTGGGCTTTTCTCCCTTGCCCTGAGGCTCATGCCAGCCTGCAGGCTTAGCAAGGAGAAGATGTCCGACAAACATCATTACAAAGTAAACTGCAGCAAGAATAAGGAACATCTTATAGATGCCGCCCTCACCCAGACCGTTTAACATCGATGTCATGATGGGTGATGCGATAGCCTTTGCCGCGCCGAAACCTGCAACCGCAAGTCCGGTAGCCAGACCTTTACGATCCTGGAACCAGAGCATCAGAGTCTTTACAGGTGAAAGATATCCGGTACCAAGACCTATACCCATTATAAAACCATAGCTTACATATATACCTACGAGCGCCAGAACATTCCCTTTATTCTGTCCGCCATAATATATGAAGAATCCGGTAAGCGCCATACCTGCCGCAAAGCAGATAGTTGCGATAAGTGAAGATTTGTGTATATCCTTTTCAACTATGTTTCCAAGGAAAGCTGCGCTCATTCCCAGGAAGAAGATCGCAAATGAGAATGCCCATTCTGTTGCTCCTTTTGAAAAGCCGATATAATCAGCTATCTCCTGAGAAAACAACGACCAGCAATACACAGTACCAATGCTGCAGTGCAGCAACAATGCCGGAATAGCAGCGCGCACCCATTTGTTCTCACGCCAGCCACCGGACTTCTTTGCGCTTTCGCTCATTACCTTAAACCATTCCTTTCGTATTATATTGGTTAACAAAACTTCATATATTATAGATACTCATCCGGCAAATTACAAGTATTTTTATTATTTCGTCATAAGCTCTATTTTACTGCCTCTTTCAGAACCTCCAGATTCTTTTCCATGATGCTTATATAACTTGCTCCGTCCGCTACATCCTTTGAAGTAACAGACTGCATGGAGTCAAGCGCCAATATCTGCCGGTCCTTTGAAGCAGTGCTGTTGATTATCGTCTGGGCCAGACGGTGATCCGATCCCTCTATCGTCATTACACTGTGCAGTGAAAGCTCATCAAGCTTCTGAGCCAGAAAAGCTATAGTTTCAAAGCTTGCCTCGGTCTCTGCCGAGCAGCCCACAAACGCGGCATAATAGTCAACTCCGTAATCATCTACCATATATCTGAAAGGAAAGCGGTCTCCAAATAGCAGGGTCTTTACGCTTCCATTCGTGAAAACCTCTGCATACCGGCTGTCAAGGTCTTTCAGTTTTGCCGTATAGGCAGAAGCATTAGCTCTGTATACCTCTGCATTGTCCGGGTCTATCCCCTCCAGTGCCTGAGCTATGCCATCGACCAGTATCTCGGAATTCTTAAGCGAAAGCCAAACATGTTCATCATATTCGGGCCCCTCTTCTTCCTCTTCTTCGCCTTCCTCTTCCTCCTCGGCCTGCATGCCTTCTACTACCTCTTCTTCCTTAACGGCATCTCCCAATACATCCAGCAGATCTATCACTACCATATCTTTATTGTGTGCTTCGTTAAGGGCATCCTTTACCCATGAATCCGACTCACCGCCAACATATATGAACATATCGCAGGTTGAGATCTTAAGTATATCTGCTGCCGTAGGCTGGAAACTATGCAGATCGACTCCGTTATCCAAAAGCATGGTAAGTTCCGCTCCTGCAGGATTTTCTCCCAGGATATTGAGTGTCCAGTCATATTCGGGAAAAATGGTCGTTACGATGCTGAAACTCTTTTCGTCCCCTGCATTGCTCACGCCCGCGACACCGCAGCCCGTCAAGCCAAGGCTCAGGATCACGGCAGCCAGTATCAGAACGAAATAGTTTGCGCAGTGTTCACACAGACCATAGAATATCGTTCTTATGGGATCCATCTTAAACTTATGCTCCGCCAGAAGATGCGACTGTATCTCTTCCATTTCCTCACAATGCATATGGATCAGCGTGCCGCACTTTTCGCACTTGCAGTGGTAACACACTGATGCATCCTCATGGCTTTCCGGACTTACATACTCAAAACAGGCCGGACTCACCCCGTCAACTATATATTTGTTTATCAGGCCTTCATCTACCAGTTTTTCCAGCTGGCGGTATACCGTAGACTGCCCTATCTGAGCTCCCTGCTCCTGAAAATACTCGCATACATTGGCTGCAGTGATATGCACTCCCTGCTTTCCTTCCAGATATTCCAACAGCATTTCCCGCTGCTTTGTCCTGTACATGGATCTTTCACTCATTATTATTATCCTCCTGCCTATAATTTGAGAACCGTTCCCGATTATAGCAATGAGTTTGATCCCTGTCAATAGATTTGAGAATGATTTTCAATTTTGTTTTTGAGAAATGTTAAGATAAAAACGACTGCCGCATCCGGGCTCGCTCTCCACACGCACAGGCAGATTCAATAACCCCGCTGCTTTTCCGCAAAGATATAAACCCAATCCGCTTGATTTTTCATTAAGCCTTCCGTTTATGCCTGTATAGCCCTTTTCAAATATACGCGGCTGATCCTCAGGCGCTATCCCGATGCCGGTATCCGCTACGCAGAGTTCTCCATTCACAATGCTGATGCTCACCGATCCGCTTTGGGTATATTTCAGCGCATTCGAAATCAGCTGGTCCAATATGACCATGAACCATTTTTTATCAGTCACCAGCTTTATATCCGTGCCTTCATATTGCAATTTAAGTTTCTTATGTATAAACTGCGGAGCAAACTTCCGTATCACTTCACGTATAAGTTCATCCAGCTCATATTCTCTTATAAGCAGATCGTTACTGCTGCTCCCCAGCCGCTGATAGGCCAACACCATTTCGGTATACTGCTCTATCCTGAATAATTCCTCCGCCAGTTCGCGCTTATCGGTCTCCCCGGCTCCCCCGAGTGCCAGCTTCATGACCGCTATAGGCGTTTTTACCTGATGGACCCAGGCCGTGTAGAAATCCTGCATATCCTTCTTTTCTTCCGAAAACTCCATGCGCATTTTCTCAACTTCCCTGCCCAGCGCTTCTATCATATCATAGAGATCTTCTTCGGAAAGGCTTTCTGCCGCCGGAAGATCATTCCATTCGCTTAAGATCACGCTTAACTTACGTGAGCGTATCTCAGCCTTCTGCAATTCCTTTAAGAAATGTATCCCGAAAATGATAAGCAGGCCCAACAGGCTCACTGCAAAAACAAATAAAAAAGGCTCTGTATTCAGATCGTATAGTAAAAAAACGACCATAATAAGAGCCATATTCAAAAAATACAGTACAAATGTTAAACCAAACTGCTTAAGACAGTCTTTAAAAACAGCTTTTTTTCTTTCCGGTATCATTCGATAATATACCCGCTTCCCGGTTTGGTCACTATAACATTTTTCAGGCCGTTCTCTTCAAGCTTTTTTCTGAGCCTGCCGACATTGACTGTAAGCGTGTTTTCCTCTACATATATGTCGCTCTGCCATAAGGCGTTCATCAGATCGTCACGGCTGACTATCCTGCCCTTATTCTCTATTAGCACCTGCAGGATGCGCAGTTCATTTTTTGTAAGGTCTATGCTCTTACCGTCGTATTCCACGCGCGCCCTGTCCGGCTGAAGCTCAGCGCCGTGAAATTCAAGCGTATTACTGCCTCCTATCTCGTAGGTTCTGCGAAGCACCGCCATAACCTTGGCATTAAGCACCATCGGGTCCACCGGCTTGGCTATAAAATCGTCCGCACCCATTCCTATTGCTGTAACTATGTTCATGTTGTCTGCCGCTGATGATAGAAAGATGATCGGCACCACCGAAGTCCTGCGTATAACGCTGCACCAGTGAAAACCGTTATAGAAAGGCAATTTGATATCAAGGAGTACCAGCTGCGGCCGGTACTCCTCAAATTCTTTCATGATATCCCTGAAATCCAATGCTATCTTCAGCTCGTTGCCATACTCACTAAGCGTCTTCTGTATCGCCTGCGCCAGCGTGTGGTCATCTTCCACCAGAAATATGCGGTACAATGCCATTCCTCCGATATACCTTACGATACTACCTAACTATCCTGTAATAATGCTTTGCCGTTACCCCGTATATCATAACATAAACCAATGCAAATACAAGGAAAGTAATTACGGTGCATACCACAAACAGCATGGTATTGGAGAGCATGAGAAGGTTCAATAATTTCTTAAGCAGTGGGAAAGCAAAGCATATATGTATCCCGGCAACGATCAGAGGCAGGAAGAATACCAGCAGCACCTGACTGCCTATGCTCTTTTTTACTTCTTTCTGGCTCATGCCTATCTTTGTCATGATCTGATAGCGGTTCCGATCTTCGTAACCCTCGGAGATCTGTTTGTAATATATGATCAGCGCGGTTGCAAAGAGACATACAAAGCCCAGCAGTATCCCCAGGAAGAGGAATGATCCGTACATGCTGGAATAATCGGATTCCGCCTGCCACAGCGTATCCAGATACACTCTTACATCATTTTCTTCCTGCTGCCCCTGCAGACCGGATACATACGCTCTGACTGCCGATCTGATATCGTCACTGAGCGCATCCCCTGCTTCGCGCGCCGCATTTCTGTCAGCATATTTTACCTCTATCCTTTCGGTCATTGTCGATGCGTTCCCGCCATACGCCTCACTCTGTATCCTGAATATATCTTCCAGCGCTTCATCATCCGAAACCACCACTCCGTAATGGGCAAATACGCTCATCGCGGTCAGATTTACCGGATACCGCTCCAATCTTCTGACTATATTATGAGCGGTCCCGCCTATGTTTATAACATTTCCCTTATAATTCTCTGACGAACTCCCGGCATTTATCACCTTAAATGCTATATCATCTCCCGAAAGCCCCAGTTTCTCACCCGTAAGCTTTATATATTCTTCTTCTGTCATGAAGAAGAACTGTACCGCATCCATCATATTTCCTCCGGAACGGTCCGTAATGCATACCCCGTTATCAAAGGAAAATGCGGTCTCCAGATAATGCTGCTGCGTAACTGCTTCTACCTCAAGGCCGTGTTTTTCTGATACTTCATAAACTATACCGGCCATTACCTCCGAAGGAAGCGAATGATCATTTCCATCCCCGTCGAAATAATAAGTCTCCATATACAGTTCTTTTGAAAAGCTTTTCCGAAGCATCTCCTCTGCCCCGGCATACAGACTCACCGTTGTAGAGATCATGACCAGAACGCCTGTTGCCAGTATGCATATAGATGCAAGTCCCACGGCATTCTGCTTCATTCGATACAGCAGTCCCGATACAGCTGTCATATGCCCCGGCCTGTAATAGTATTCTTTTTTATTCTTAAGCAGCTTCAGTACGAAGATGGTGCCGCTCATAAAGAGGTAATATGTTCCCACTATCACAAGCAGTACTGCCGCAAAGAAGAGTGATAACGCGCTCAGCGGATTCTTGACGCTCAATGCGATATAATAGCCGCCTGCAAGACAGAGGATACCCGTTATAAAGGTCAGCCATTTCACCTTAGGCTCCTTTTCGCCCGTATGTATGCTGGCCATCAATTCCACCGGCTTCATACGCGCGATGCTTATACAGTTGCATATATAAGTGAAAACATCGATAATAACAAAACCGGCCACTGCGGGAACGATCATCTTTGCCGAAATATAATAAAAACCAAGTATGGATTCCACTCCCAAAAGCCTGCAGATAAAAAGTGAACTCAGTTTATAGAAAATGATGCCGAGTATTATGCCCGTAATAATGCTGCAGACACTGCTTATCAGCGACTCATGGAAAAGCACTTTTACCACATGTCTCTTTTCCATGCCCAGCACATTATAGAGTCCGAATTCACGCTTGCGCTGCTTCATCAGAAAGCTGTTCGTATAGAGCATCAGTATTATCGAAAGAAGCGTTATGACCACAACTCCTATAAACATGAAAAAAGGAAGATATGATCCGCCTCTTACCTGCCTTATGCGCTCATCACGATAAAGCGTATATACGATAAAGTAACATGCTAAAAGCCCGGCTTCGGTAAGGATGCGCGGGATAAAAAAGCGCGCGTTTTTTCTGATATTCTGAAGCGCCATTCTCAGATAAAGACTCATCTTGCCTCACCGCCTTTCCTGAGCATCGTAAGAGTATCGGATATCTTCTGATAGAGCTCCTCGTTTGACGCCTCTCCGCGGTAGATCTGATGGAACACTACGCCGTCACGTATGAACAGCACCCTGTTGGCGTGCGAGGCAGCATCGGTTGAGTGCGTTACCATCAATATGGTCTGCCCCGCCTTGTTCATCTTTTCAAACACGCGCAAGAGGTCTGCAGAAGACTGAGAATCCAGCGCTCCTGTAGGCTCATCGGCAAGTATAAGCTTGGGATCGGTGATCAGCGCCCTGGCTGCTGCAGCACGCTGTTTCTGCCCACCGGATACCTCATAAGGATATTTGTTAAGTATCTCCGCTATCCCCAGCGATTCCGCTATGGGCCCTATCTTCTCTTCCATCTCAACAACTTTCTTACCGCTCAATACCAAAGGAAGAAGTATATTGTCCTTGAGGGAAAAGGTATCCATCAGATTGAATTCCTGAAAGACAAAACCAAGATTTTCGCGTCGGAACGATGCAAGAGCCGCATCCTTAACTTCCGAAAGATCTTTGCCATCCAGCATAACACTGCCGCCCGAAGGTTTATCCAATGCAGCCAGTATATTCAGAAGAGTGGTCTTTCCTGAACCGGACTCTCCCATAATAGCGACATATTCGCCCTCTTCAACTGTAAAACTTACATTTTTAAGCGCCTCAACCTTATTGCTGCCAAAACGTCCGGTATAGGTCTTCTTTAATTCTTTAACGTCAAGTATTGTCATTTTATTCTCCTCCTGTTTCACTTGATAAACATATATTAACGAAACAGGATCTTTTATAAAATCGGATCGTATGACAATAATGTGACATTTTTGTCATACGACAGCGTCAGGCCCCCGGCCA
The DNA here is from genome assembly GCA_902787595.1 of uncultured Lachnospiraceae bacterium. The sequence continues at coordinate 2,023 of CADAHD010000029.1, read as the reverse complement.
AGCACTTTCCTTTTATAAAAAACATATCTCTGCCAGGCTGTTACCCCGCTCAAAAACCATACAATGCCGGAAGCCCACCATATTCCCCAAAGTCCTCGAAAAATATCACATTTTGATATATTACTATCAAAAATCTATGATTGCAGGATATCTTTAATGAGCTTTACCGCCCTGTCAAAGCGGCTGTTGTAATCGCCGCTTATCACTTTGAACGTAAAACCATGTTTCTTATAGAGCTCCTTTATCTTTGCAGAGTATTTTTCACGATCCGCCGCTATCACCTCGCTCCTGTCGCCATCCTGTACCCATTCCACATCAGGCTCAAGGAACAATATCAGATCATAAGAATTCAGCTGCGCTATAGCCTCCGCCAGCTGAGAGTTTTTTTCAGCCTCCGCATCTTCAAGGAAATCAAGAAAAAACTTAGTTATAAGGCAGTCTGTATCCTCTATAAAGACTTTATTGCTATGCTCAAGCAGCCGCATTTCCTTTGCCTTATGCTCCACAAGTATCCTTGTGAAGTCTTCTGGCAGCATATATACATCGGTACCTGAAAGCTCAGAAAGCTCTCTGCCCACCTCTTCAAGACATACCGTATTAAAATAGTTTGCCAGATTAATGCCCAATGTCGATTTGCCTACGCTCTCCCCGCCTATAAGCAAAACCTTCTTTGTAAAATATGATCTGACTATCTGCGGCATCCAGTCCCAGTGTCCGTATATATCCTTTCTTATCTCCGTTGAATTATATTCGTTTCTTGGAAATACTATAAACTCCGAATCCTCATAACATCTGTTCCAGAAACTGTTCTCATCATAATCGCTGCCGCAGAATACCACATCGATCTTCTTTCCGATCTTTTCCTTAACCTCGCTGCAATCTGCAGCCCAGTATTCTTCCGTATAATCGGCTTTATCCGATACACGGTCTTTAAGCGTGATGATCCTTACGTTTCCGATATGCTTTGTCAGCTGATAAACCCATCTGATCTTTACACGGAGCGGAATATCTGTATCATCATCTCTGTATGATATGACTATATATAATTCCCTGCATGAACCTGCCGCCTTTATCATGCATTCCAGATGTCCCAGATGCAGCGGATTAAAAGATCCGCCATACATTCCTACATTATATCTCTTCCCTGCGCTCATTTCTCTGTCCCCTTATCCTGATCCGGCTTCTGAGCGGATTCCTTAAGCCACTTAATAAACATTATCACGGCATTCGCAAGAAAAACGCTCCACATCAAAAGTACCGCTATGCTGCCGCCTTCCGTAGGAAGCGCTACAACCCACATGATCACCGACACAACATCAACCACTATCCATATTATCCACTGTTCCATATAGCGCTTTATCATCAGTATCTGCGCTATTACAGAGAGCACGGTGCTCATGCTGTCTACTACCGGAAGATTTCCCCCCAGCAGTTTAAGTATATATCCGTATCCCACAACTCCGACCGCGCTGATCAGTACCAGCAGGATATCCTGTTTTATACTCATCCTTTTCTTATATACTGTATTGGTCTCCGAATCAACATTCTTACTCCAGGCGATCCAACCAATAATGTTTGTTGGGAAATAATACAAAAGATTCAGCATAACATCACCGTAGTATTTTGCTTTCCATGCGAGATACGCATACAGGATAACATTGATGGTCCCGAAAAAATAATTGGATACCCTTCCCATGCCGCAGAGGATAACACAGATCACTCCTGTCAGCGAAGCAAGAATACCCAACACAGTGTCTTTTTGATAGATCGACACGCCCAATATAACAAGAATAGCGAATACCATCCACAGAACCTGCCATTTTTTCCATCCGGCCAGTTCATTTTTTAGAGCTTTTTTTATATCCATCTTATTTCCCCTTCTTTAATCAAACATTTTATATATGATGCGATCAGCCCGGAAAATCCTTTATGATACTGACTGAAGCATCTTTTGTCAGCGGATCTCTCCTTGAATAATCAAAAAGAATATACGTATCTTCCGCATCCTTTTTAACTTCCTCTC
>CADAHD010000028.1 GCA_902787595.1 uncultured Lachnospiraceae bacterium | reverse complement strand
TGATCTGCCTGATAAAATCTATGATACAGCAGACCACAAAGATCCCCAGCACAGAAGCTATAAGATGCACGGGACGCATCGCCTGCCTGGGCGCAGATATGCCTAACCATTTAGGCCATGTATTCTCCAGATAAAGATGGGCATGTATAAGATATACACCAAAGGCGCAGGCAGATATCTTTGAGATAAGGACCGCCGTCTTACCCTTTATGGGCTTCATGTTCACAAAGATCATAAACAGACTGACGCTTGAAAGAAGCACCAGAAGATGATTGTAATCATCAACCAGAAGACTTGCGTTTTCGAAATGCAAGCCCCCGACGCTTGAAAGAAGCACCAGAAGATGATTGTAATCATCAACCAGAAGACTTGCGTTTTCGAAATGCAAGCCCCCGATATCACCGTTTTCCATACCGTACATCAGGCTAATGCAGGGCACTACCAGCACCGACCAGAATACATATGATATGGCAGATCCCGCCTTTGTCTTGCAGAAAGGCAGACCATAGAGGCGGATATATGCCGCCAGCACATAAAGCGTTATGAACCACTGCAGTCCGCAGCCGTGATCTTCCAGACCCATCATGTGCATGGGGAAGATGCTCTTAAATACGCAGGTAAATACCAGAAGGCAGATCAGTATAAAACCATGCTGCAGCTTATTGAGCGCCTTAAAGCCGCGTCCAAGGAAAGGCGCTATGAGCATCAGGATCATATATGCCGTGGCAAACCAGTAATGGCCGTTGCTCACAGGGAATACCAGATACTGCAGCTCAAACAGATTGGCATGCTCTTCAAAACTTACAATGCCCGTAACAAAACAGACGGCACCTATCACCACGCTGTAAAAAAAGATCTCGCACCAGAGCTTTATAAACTTACGCAGGGAAAAGCGGGTATCTACCGAATAGTAGCCGCTTATCATCACATATACATTAACTGAAGCAAAGCATAATGCTTCCACAAGCCAGAATATAATATTCGCGCCGCTTTTGTCCGTTGAGAGTGGATTTAAAAGATCACCGCTTCCCAGATAATGCATGGTGATTATCATGAACATGGCCAGGATGCGGAGTATCTCAAAACGGCCGTCACGCTCCTTAGGCGGAGCCGGCTTTAATGTTTCTTCCGCAATATCCACAGCCACAAGCTTTTTATACTTATCCTTAAGCTTTTCCTTCAGGGCCGCGAACAGTTCTGCTTCTATGCCCTGTCCCCTGAATTCACGGGATACGCTTAAGGAGACCAGTCCGGTGCCTTCTTCATCCCGGGAAGGGATCACTCTCGCTTCACCCAGCGCCATGAAGAAGTCCATGTAGACCAGCTTGTCGGTCTCTTCGTCTTTCATAAGAGCCTCAAACCAGGCTCTGTCATTTTCATAGTCGTCCTGCTCCAGACCAAAGGAACTCTTGCGGAGTTCCTCGTCCTTCATCCAGTTTAAATATCTGCCGCGGTCCGTCGGAAGGGCATTTCTAAGATAATGATGGTTCATCTCACTCCCCCGTTATACGGTCTTAAGCAGCTCTTTTATCTGATCCACGCTGAGCCATTCGGTGTTATTACCCGAACTGTAGGAAAAGCCGTCAGGCACTTTCTTTCCGCTGGGCGTTATCGCTCTCTTCTCGCTCCATACCATCTGGGGATATACGATAAAGTGCTTTTCATATTCATAGGTAGTCAGTGAATCCTCAACGGTCACCATGATCTCGTGAAGCTTTTCACCTCCCCTGTTGCCTATCTCGGGCTTTTCACAGCCGGGAAGCATAGCCTCTGCCAGATCGGTTATCTTAAAGGAAGGGATCTTGCTTATGAAGGTCTCGCCGCCTACGCTCTCTTCAAGGGCTTTTAACACCAGCTCAACTCCCTGTTCCAGGGATATCCAGAAACGGGTCATGCGGTAGTCTGTGATGGGCAGCTTAGTCTCGCCTCTCTCGATCATACTTTTGAAAAGAGGGATCACAGAGCCCCTGCTGCCGGCCACGTTACCGTAGCGCACTATGGAGAACGCCAGATCGCCGGAACCGGCATAAGCATTCGCCGCAATAAAGAGCTTGTCACTTACCAGCTTGGTGCCGCCGTAAAGGTTTACGGGATTAACTGCCTTATCTGTAGAAAGCGCCACCACCTTCTGCACGTCCGAATCAAGTGCCGCTTCTATAACGTTCATGGCGCCGTGGATATTGGTCTTTATCGCCTCATTGGGATTATATTCGCAGGCAGGTACCTGCTTTAAGGCTGCGGCATGCACTATATAATCCACACCTTTCAGCGCCCTGCGCATGCGGTCCTGATCACGCACATCGCCTATAAAGAAACGCAGCCTGTCGGCATATTCCTTAAATTCGTTCTGCATCACAAACTGCTTATATTCATCTCTGGAATAAACTATTATCTTTTTAACATTCGTACGGGTCAGTGCATAACGCGCAAAGCACTTTCCGAAGGAACCTGTACCTCCGGTGACCAGTACGGTTTTTCCGTCAAGAACCATGATAAAACTCCTCTCAAAAAATTATGTCAACCATTATAACAATTTTGCCCGCACTTTACAAGTTTTCACGGGCATCCTTTAACGCCAGAGCCACCACCTTATCCATATCCAGATAACGGTATATGCCAAGCCTTCCGCCGAATATCACATTTCCTTCTTCCTTAGCCAGAGCGCTGTACTTCTCATAAAGGGAATTGTTCTTCTCATCATTGATGGGATAATAAGGCTCATCACCCTTTTTCCATGCAGCAGGATACTCTCTGGTTATCACCGTTTTGGGATTCATATTGCCGTTCTGAGCCCCGAATTCAAAGTGCTTATGCTCTATGATGCGGGTATAGGGTATCTCATATTCGGTGTAATTTACCAGGGTATTGCCCTGATAGTTCTCCGTATCCAGCGTTTCCGTCTCAAATCGCAGGCTCCTGTATTCCAGGGTGCCGTATCTGTAATCATAATACTCATCCACCATGCCGGTGAATACCTTTTTATCAGCCAGAGAATCATAATATGCCCTGTCGGAATAATAATCGCAGCCGGTCCTGACTTCTATGCCATCAAGCAGACGTTCCACTATCTTTGTGTAGCCGCCTATGGGTATGCCCTGATACGGATCGTTAAAATAATTATTATCATAAACAAAGCGCACAGGCAGACGTCTTATTATAAAAGCCGGAAGCTCATTGCAGGGGCGCCCCCACTGCTTCTGCGTATAGCCCTTTATAAGCTTTTCGTAGATATCGCGGCCCACCAGGCTTATGGCCTGCTCTTCCAGATTCTTTGGCTCGGTGATGCCGGCTTCCCTTTTCTGCTGTTCTATCTTTGCCTTTGCTTCCTCAGGCGTCCTTACTCCCCACATCTGATGAAAGGTGTTCATGTTAAAAGGCAGATTGTACTGCTCGTCCTTATAGCGGGCTATGGGACTGTTCGTGTATCTGTTGAATTCCGTGAACTTACCCATGTAGTCCCACACGGCCTTATCCGATGTGTGAAAAATGTGCGGACCGTATTTATGGACCTGTATGCCCTCAACATCCTCAGTATATATATTTCCGGCTATGTGACCGCGCTTTTCTATGACAAGCACTTTCTTCCCGGCCTGCTTTGCCTCATGAGCAAATACCGCGCCGTAGATACCGGCTCCAACTATCAGATAGTCGTATGCGCTCACCGCTTACTCCTCCTCTTTCTTACCGCTGCTGCGCTTTACCTTCTGGCTGAGCTTTTTCCCCGCCTGAGCCTTACCGCCCTTTGCGGGTCCCGGTTTTTTAGGGTCGCTTTTCTTTGAGCCTGAGTTTTTTGTATCCGGCTTTTTAGGCCCTGTCTTCTTTCCGTTTATCAGATCCTCAGGTTCGATGGTCTTTTTGACCGAAGAGCCCTGTGCGGATCTTTTGCCTTCCAGAGCGGGCTTGCCATCTTTCATGATAAGCTTTGCATCGCCGCCGTTCTTAAGACTGCCGAATAATATCTCAGATACGAAGAGCGGCTTGACCTCGCTGTCGATGATGCGCTCTATCTCACGCCCGCCGTAATCCTTTGTGATGGCTCTCTTTACGATATAATCCTTTGCATCATCACCTACCTGTATCTGCACTTTGCGGGTCTTAAGGCGTTCGGACAGTTCTGCTATCTTCTTATCGGTTATCTGTCCGGCCATGCGGCTGTTCATATGATTGAAGGTTACCACTGCGCTCAGTCGGTTGCGGAATTCAGGCGTAAAGACGCGCTTTACCTCTTCCATCATAACGCTGTCGTTGAACTTGGATGCGCCAAAGCCTATATTCTGCTTTCCTATCATCCTGGCGCCCGCATTGCTGGTCATGATGATGATCACATTGCGGAAGTCCGCCTTCTGGCCGCGGTTATCGGTAAGCGAAGCATAATCCATAACCTGCAGCAGCACATTATAAATATCGGGATGCGCCTTTTCGATCTCGTCCAGAAGCAGCACGCAGTGTGGCGTCTTTCTGATGGCATCGGTCAGCAGGCCGCCGTCATCATAACCCACATAACCTGCAGGTGAACCTATGAGCTTTGATACCGTATGCTTTTCCGCATATTCACTCATATCAAAACGTATGAATTCCACTCCCAGCTCCTTTGCCAGGACTTTTGCCACCTCGGTCTTACCCACGCCCGTAGGTCCCACAAACAAAAAGCTTGCAATGGGCTTGTTATCTGCCAGAAGTCCCGCACGCGACATGCAGATGGCTTCGGTGATCCTGCGGACTGCTTCCTCCTGTCCGTATATGCTTCCCGTTATGCGCTCGTACAGATCCTTAAGGCCGTCCAGCTCGGACTGTTCCGCAGTCTGTTTGGGTATGTTTCCTATCTCTGCCAGCACAGTCTCGATAACATCCTTGCCGACAGTCTGTTTCTTCTGGCCTGTCAGCGGGTGCATGCGCCTGTAGGCAGCAGCTTCATCTATAAGGTCAATGGCCTTATCGGGCAGAAATCTGCCTCCTATAAATTGTTTGCTGAGGTGCACCGCATGTAAAAGCACGTCCTTTCCGTACTTCACATTATGATAATGCTCGTAACTGCTTTTTATTCCCTCTAAAATCCTTAAAGCTTCATCTTCTGTCGGTTCTTTTATATCCACCTTCTGAAAACGCCTGGAAAGAGTGGCATTTTTAGAAAAATACTTCTTATGCTCATCATAGGTGGTAGCGCCGATAAAACGGATATTGCCGCCCTCCAGATAAGGCTTCATCATATTGGACGCGTCCATCCCGCCGCTGCCGGACGAACCCGCGCCTATCAGATTATGTATCTCGTCTATGAATACTATGGGCCTCTCCATATCTTCAAGCGCATCCATTATGTCCAGGAAACGCTTCTCAAAATCTCCGCGGTACTGGGTCCCGGCCAGCAGGGCTCCCACTTCAAGCGCATAGACCGGCGCCTTCTTAAGGCCTTCGGGCACTTCTCCCTTTTCGATGCGTTCCACCAGCCCGTATACTATGCTGGTCTTGCCCACCCCGGGCTCGCCTATCAGCAGAGGATTATTCTTCTCTTTACGCAGCAGTATGCGTATTATGCGGTCAAGCTCGCTATCACGCCCTATAAGGGGATTGCGCTCACCCACCATATCGTTCATAAGACGCGCATACTCCAGCACAAAGTCCTCCGGCGCGCCCATATCTTCATCCGGAAATTCATCATCATAAGGAAGCGCAGGAGCGCTGCCGTTGATAAGAAGCTCCAGAGTAGACACAAAATCACTGATCTTCCCCACCTGCTGGGTCAGGAAGTATTCCGCAAAGCTCTCTTCGAGCTTGCTCATGGCATAGATCACATGGTAAAGGCAGATATGCTTGCTTCCCGTATGCTCCGCCACTTCCACAGCCATTTCTATCATGCGCGCAAAAGAATCGGAAATGCGGTCGCCTATGCTGCGTATGTCTTCATTTTCAGACTTCTTGACAGCAGGCAGCATGGTAGTAAGGAAATCATCCAGATCGGCCTTTAATTCCTTGGGATCTCCGCCGTTCATAACCAGAGCCTTGGTAAATACAGGCAGATCGAGACAGGTATACAGCACATGCTCGGGAGTGACAAATTCACTTCCCATCTTTGATGCCTTGTAAAGCATACTCTGCATAACTTTTTCTGTCATATCATCAAACATCATAATGTTGTCCTCATTCACTCTCTATATCAATGCGGAAGGGGAAGCCCTGGGCTCTGGCCCGTTCCATCGCCTGCCGCTGTTTTGTCTTTGCTATATCGTAAATATATGTGGCTATCACAGCGCGTCCTTCATGATGCACCTTGAGCATCAGCTCAACGGCCTGTTCATTGCTCTTGCCAAAGATATCCTTTAATATCTCCACCACAAAGTCCATGGTGGTGACATCATCATTCAGCATTATAACCTTGTAAAGTGAAGGTTTCTTGGGCTTAATACGAACAGAGGACTGCACATTGCAGCCCTCATCGTGCATGACTTTTCTGCCTGTCTTATCTGCCATTGTTACTCCTCTTCATCATCCACCGCAGATGCCACGGAGCTGACAAAGGTACTCACAACCGAGATCACCACTGCCAGAATGATTATCAGTGCTCCGCCAAAGATGGTAACTAAAGTTATAAACGTTGATCCTGCCATTTTACTGCCTCCGGGTTTTTCTGAAACTATGATATTTTACCACATATCATGGTCATAATACAAGCATTAATCCGTCAGCCTGTACTTGACTATGCTGAATTTAACCTTCTTGTAACCGCCGTACTGTCCCAGTCCGTGAACCACCATGGTAGCGGTCCCGGTTTTGACATTGTTTTTATAATACAGTATCTCGTATTCGCCGGTCTCTATGGAAGTGGTAACATCATACTGCACGGGCTCCACAGCGTATCCGGTATATACCTGGGGTTCCACTTTAAAGCTTACGCCCGAAAGCATCTGAGGAACGGCGCGGTAACTTACAAAGATGGTACCGCTGTAATTTCCCTTGCCCTTGACCCTTATGCGTATCTCACGGCCCATCGGCATATATTCGCTGCGGTCAATGGGATTTCCCAGGATATCGAAATACGCATAGTCTTCGTAATAATCCCTGCCCGCCTCCAGCCTCTTGCCGTTGGTATCGATTATAACGGGTTTTGAAATATAACGTGATACCAGGGTATTCTTTTTCCACTTGATATCCGGAGTCATCGATACAGTCATGTCGAGCGGCTTGGTATAGCACATGATCTCCGTGGAATACCTGCCCTCATAATTGTTGATGCCGTCGATCCAAACCTTGAACAGGTCGCCCGCATCCCTGTTATCACTGTAAGTCACCACATAATCCCTGTTCTCTACCAGCAGCAGATTGTTATAGGTGATCACAGGCTTGGGTTTGGGGCCTCCCTTTTCGTAATAAACCCTGGTGGGAAGGTCTATCTTTATATTCTTGTTATTAAGCGAACAGGGCTGTATCTCAAATTCGTTCTTTGCCTTGCCCGTATATCCGCCGCAGCCTTTTACGATGACCGTGGCAGTACCCACTTTCTTATTGGCCTTAAAGCTTACGGTATAATCTATTTCCTCAACCAGCTCTGTCGATCCCATCTTTACGGTAATGCGCGGCGTGCAGGCATAACCGGTATATACTGTCTTTTCGACCTTTATGACAGCGCCTGATATATCCCTGCCCCTGATCCTGAAGGGCACTTTGACCTGACCGGCAAAGCGGATATTCTCTTTAAACGGCTCACCGTTTCCGGTGATCACCAGATAAGCCGTGCCCGCGTCAATGTTATTTTCATAGGTCACGTCTATGCCCCTGGTGACTACATCGTTTTTGTATTTGATGTTGATGGCAGGCATTATCTCCGCGCCGGTCCAGTGCTGATCCTTTATCCTGCCCAGGCTCAGCTTCTTTACCGAAACGCCGTCCATTATGGTAAGCTTTATGATCCTGCTGCCGCTGTAATTTCCGACGCCCATGAGCCTTATATCATATGTTCCGGGGTCGTAGATCTCATTGGGCTGAATACTCATCTCAAAATCGCGCAGGCGCTTTAATACCTTGCCGTTCCAGCGCAGGACGGGAGTCTTTTCGGAGATTGCGGCTCCCACCGCCAGGGAGATCTCGTCATAAGTGTCGCATTCGTTTATATCCGCGGGCACTATGGTGAATTCCACCTCGCAGCTTCCTTTGTAGTTGCCCTTGCCCTTTATGACCACGCTGGCTACGCCGGCATTTACATTATTCTTATATTTGACGGTATAATCCTTGCCCTTGGCCAGCAGCAGTCCGTCATACCTGACTATCATATCATCCTGGGTGATCTTTGAGCCTGTATAGGTCTTGCCCTGAACGCCTATGATCCTGTATCCCTTATCGGGTATGGGCGTGGGGTCAGCGGGAGTGGGTGATACGGTAGGCTCTACGGGTCCGGTAGGATCCTCGGGTGTTACGGAAGGCGTCGGAGTAGGGGTGGGCGCCACTATGCTCCAGCTGGCCGTTGCCGTGCCGCTGTATTCGCCGGTGCCTATGACCGATACGGTATAGGTTCCTATTTCTTTCTTTACAAGGGCTCCGGTCACAACATAATCCCGGCCCTTTATCAGCTGTTTATGGTTCCACTCAACGCTTACCACTTCCTGGCTTATCTCATAGCCTGTATATATCGCAGTGGTAAAAGCAAGCGTGATCTCTGCTTCCTGTATCTGAAAAGGCGTGGGCGTGGGCACAAATGCGCCCTCATCAGCGGATTCATCTGCGCCGTCGTCAGCTGTGGTGGGTTCTGCCGCGTTTTCGGATGCGGCCGGTGTGGGCGTCAGTTCATCCGTATCCTCATCTTCCGTTGCAGCGGGAGTGGGTACGGCGTCCTGTGATACAGCGCCCTGCGCGTCTTCTTCTCCCGAAGCGGCAGGCGTGGGCACGGGAGAGGGCTGCAGGCCTTCTCCGCCGGCAGCAGCCTTTGTTCCGCCCATACTAAGGCACAGTAAAAAGATCAGCACAAAAGCTGTTACTGCTTTTATGACGATACGTTTGTTTTTCTTTCTTTTCATAGGCACATCCTCATACGCTTACTATGTGTAACAGCACTCCCTTATAGTCGCCCCACAGATTATCGATGATGATGCCCGCATTGATAAGGGTATCACCATGATAAGCCTTATCCGGACCGTAGGGCTGTTCTGCAGCGCTTTCCATATCAAAGCGGTATATCCTGTAAGTCTTCTGCGGATCAAGGCCCTGCAGTCTGATATTTCTTGAATGGCAGTTGGCCCTTCCCATAACCTGTATATATGTCAGGAGCGCTTCGCTCTTATCTTTCTTTACGCACATCCAGCTGTCATAGAGCCTGTTCTCCGAATACGAAGCTAAGCGGTAATAATCGCCTGCCGCCACCAGCTCGTGATACATGTGGTACATCTTTACCTGAGCGGGTATCATCGCCCTGTCCTCTGCGGGTATGCGGGTGATGTCCAGTTCATATCCAAAGGTTCCGGCCAGCGCCACATATCCCCTGGTCTCGAAAGGCGTGACCCTGCCTACCGTATGATTGGGGCAGTCGCTCACATGGGCTCCCATACTTGAGAGCGGGTATACCAGCGCCGTGCCTTCCTGTATCATAAGGCGTTCTATGGCGTCCGTATCATCGGAGCACCATATCTGCGGGCTGTAGCAGAGCATTCCGGCGTCAAAACGCGCGCCGCCGCCCGAGCAGTTCTCCAGCAGCAGCCCGGGATATCTTTCCACCAGCCTGCCCTGCAGTTCATACACTCCCTGCACATAGCGGTGTGAAAGCTCCTTCTGGGCGTCTGCGGGCAGCCCTGCGGATGCCAGATCGCTGAGCGGTCTGTTCATGTCCCATTTTACATATTCAATATTAGCGCTATCTAATATATCGGATAAAGCTCGAAAAACATGATCCCTCACTTCGCTTCTGCTCATATCAAGCACATACTGGTTCCTGGCCAGCCCGGCTGTCCTGCCCGGTATCGCGATGGCCCAGTCGGGGTGCGCGCGGTACAGATCCGAATCGGGGCTTATCATCTCGGGTTCAAACCATATGCCGAACTTAAGCCCCAGGGCATTTACGCCCTCTGCCAGCTTTTTGAGTCCGCCCTTTAACTTGTTTTCATTAACGACCCAGTCGCCAAGAGAAGTGTTGTCATCATTGCGGTGTCCAAACCAGCCGTCGTCCATCACCAGCATCTCTATGCCGCTCTGCGCCGCCTCTCTGGCTATAGCCAGGAGCTTTTCATCGTCAAAATCAAAATAGGTAGCCTCCCAGTTATTGATAAGTATGGGCCTGGGCTTATCCTTCCAGGCTGAGCGTATCAGATGATCGCGGTACAGATCATGAAAAGCCCTGCTCATACCGCCCAGACCTTCGGCGGAATATACCAGCGCAGCCTGCGGAGTAACAAAGCTCTCTCCGGGATTTAATCTCCACTCAAAGTCCTCGGGATTGATACCCATCAGGATGCGCAGATTATCAAACTGTCCTTCATATACGGAGGCCGTGAAGTTGCCGGAATAAATAAGATTTATTCCCAGCGCCTCGCCGCGGCTCTGAGTGCAGTCTTTTGAAACTATGCCCAGGAAAGGATGATGCTGGTGCGAAGTCTCACCCCTTGAAGAATAAACTCCCTGGAAACCGTGGGCTATGGGCTTTCTGTCGATATGACGCTCTCTGGCCCAGGTCCCGTTGAGCGTGATCAGTTCGTATCCGTCGTTATCCATGCCCAGATCCGCAGACATTGCGCGCTCCAGATAAAGCTTCCTGTCTGCGCTTATTATCTCGCTGTGGCGCACTATCGCGTCGCAGTCATCAAATACCGTATATTTAAGCAGGACAGTCAGGCCCAGACATTCATCCTTAAGCTCTATCGTAAGGACCTGCCCGTTATCTCCGTATACTCCGGGCATGGGTCCGTCCGCAGCATTTTCCATACTGTATCCCGCATAATGAAGCTCTGCGGCGCAGAAACCATCTTCCGTACGCACTTTAAGAGCGCATTCGCGAAAGTCGCCGGTGCCGTGAGCGGAATACTCAAAAGGATAGTAATCCATAAAGCTGAGTTTATCCCTTTGGTTCTTTGACGGAACATAGGGATTCTCGCCGGTCCTGAAAAGAAAGCGCAGATCGTCGTCGCTTACACGCGCGCCGTAGTACAGATGCCCCAGATGTCCCGGCTCATCCGTCACCGCGCAGATATAGCTGGTATTTGGCGTATCCAGCTTAAAGATCCTCTCCTTATCGTTTACGAATATGCTCATACGTTATCCCTCCGGTCAATATGAATTATACAGATCATAGATCACCAGCTGCTCTCTGAACTTCTCCGCATCCTCAATGTCCATGCTTACGTCCGCTTTGGCAGCGCTTATGATGCGCTCCCTTCCCTTGTGAAGCGAGAATGCATTATCCGAAAATACCGCATCGGCTTCCTTTAGATCGAGCATCACAAAGGGCGCATATACATCCGAAGACAGCACTATCTCCCAGTATTCTTCAGTCTCACGCACCTCTACGGAAATATCCGGCTTCTTAAGCTCCAGATACTTGTAGGGAACAAAGACCGCCTCTTTTGTAAAGCTTTGGCCGTTTATATCATATTCCGCCAGCACATATACCTCTCTGGGACTTCTGCCGGAAAGCTTATGAAAATCTCTCTTGATCCCCTTATAGACAGCGCCCGGCTCTACCTTTCCGTCATCGGTATATCTTGTGAGCTCCTGCCCGTCTGTGGACATAAGCGTAAGTCTTGCCTTTGCTCTTACCGGCTCCGGACTGTCGTTTACCACATAAGAGGTAACACAAAGACCGTCTGTCAGCAGGCTGCCGGCCACCGGCGCATAAAAGCGCGCAGCCATATACTGCAGGGCTTTCCATCTGCCTGAATGATCGATGGCTGACCAGCTGGTCACAGGCCAGTTGTCATTGAACTGCCAGAAGAGCGTGCCCATGCAGCGTCCGCGCTCGCGCCTGAAATGCTCCACGGCGTACTCGACCGCCATTCCCTGCAGTATCTGGCTCACATATATAAGCTGCTCAAAATTCTTCGGATAACGGAAATTCTCCGAAATGTAATAAAGTATCTTCCCATTGGCGTTTTCATATTTCTGATGGCTTTCCATCACGGGCGAAAAAGGATTGCGTTCTTCCGGCCGCGTAAAGCTCTTTACGGTCTTCAGCGAAGGAAAAGACTGGAATCCAAACGCCGATAAAAAGCGGAAGTGATGCTCTGCATATTCCGTAAACGGTTTGAATCCGCGCCATACTTCCCAGTAATGGGAATCTCCCCTGTTTTCATCGCCCGGTCCTTCAAAACAGCCTCCCGAAGAAGGCGATGAAGGCCACCATGCGGTGCTCTCATCCTCTTCGCGCATTTTTTTTGGCAAAAGGTATTCGAACATCTTTATATAATCGGCTTTGAGCGCGGGCGAATGCCCCTTAAAGCCCTCTTTATCGGCCCATGCGCTCTCCATCTCGTCATTGCCGCACCATAATGCAAGGCAGGCATGATGCCTTAGGCGTGATACATTGTCGCGCGTCTCTGCCAGTATGCTCTTTTCAAATTTGGGCGTAAGGTCATAGATATTGTTTGAATACATAAGATCCTGCCATATCATTATGCCCTTCTCGTCGCACATATCATAAAAAGCATCCGAAGGATAATATCCGCCTCCCCAGACGCGCAGCATGTTAAAATTAGCTGCTGCCGCGGCGTCGATCAGCCTGCGCTGCTTTTCGACTGTGGTATCCGGATAAACGGCGTCCCCGGGGATATAGCTTGCGCCTCTTGCAAAGATCTTTTTGCCGTTTACGACAAAACAGAACTCTTCGCCGTATTCATCTGCCTGATGGCTCAGCTCTATTGTGCGCAGACCTATGCGGAATTTCCTATCATCATAAGAACGGTTGGCCTTTCGAAGCGTGATCCTCACATCATAAAGATACTGCTCACCGCAGCCGTTGGGCCACCAGAGCCTGGGATCGTGTATGGGAATGCCCATCTCATTTTCGCCTTTTTCCGTGGACGTCACTCCGGGATCGGGCATGCGGGTCATGATCTCCACAGGCCGCTCCCCGCTCACCTCTATCCTCATTTCCACAGGTATGGGATCCGAAAACTCCAGAACCGGATCGATAAAAAGCGTTACGTTTCCGTCAATATGTTCCTGAAAGAAATAAACTTCCCTGATCTTTACTTTTGACCAGGCTTCAACCCTTATACCGCGGAAAATGCCCATATCGGGAAGCACGGGGCCCCAGTCCCAGCCAAAGGATGAGTGGGCCTTGCGGAGCAGATGCCCTCCGTATATGCTGCCGTCGGGGCTCTGCTTTATCTCTTTATGCTCTTTTGCGGTGCATGTTCCTGGTCCTGCCCAGCTTTTCACCGTTAAGATATATCTCGGTGATGGTATCAAGGCCTTCGAATACCAGCTCCTGTACCTCTTCCTGAAAAATATCTCCCCTTATCGAAAAATGGGTCGAAAAATCATAATCCTTCTCAAATAACGGCAAAAGCTCCTTCTCATTTTCACCGAAATAAGGATCACCTATCTCCCCTGCTTCACGCAGCACGGAAAGCACACTGCCCGGAGCAGCGGCCTGATATACATTATTTGTAGTGCAGTCGGTCATTTCCCATCTGCCGCCGCACAGGTCATATCTCAACATCTTTATACTCCCATCCCAAAGACCCGTATCAGATAAATGCCGTTTTACGGCGTAAAAGCGCCTGATTTCCTTTCAGCGCAAAAAAGCAAAAGGATCGCTCGGATCCGAATTAAGAAAGTTCATGCAAAGAAAAGCCATCCTTAAGGATATCTGCTCGGTGCTTATGATACGGCGCACCTCCGCCTTATCGGCTGTTATCACACTGATGCTCTCCGTATCTTCGGGCGCGCTGCTCCCGGCAATCCCCGAAGCATAGCCGAATACCGTGGCCGAACTCTCATCCGTATAGCCCGCTCCCATATAAAAAGGTCGGTTCCACATCTCGTCTCCCTTAACCGGCTCCAGGACATAACCCGTTTCTTCCTTAAGCTCCCTTATTGCAGCCTGTTCCGGGCTTTCGCCTTCTTCGATAAGCCCCGCCGGGAGCTCATATATAAAACGCCCCAGAGGGTAACGATATTGCCTTATAAGGATTATTTTCCCGGGATCATCCCTAAGCAGCGGATAGATAACACAGCCTTCCGGCTTATCGGAATGCGTACGGGCTTTGATATTATCGCTGCTGTTTCTTGAAACAAAAAAATAATCGAACGCCCTGCCGGTATCCGTCAGCGCGTCCATATGATAAAAATTCAGAAATCTGTTGGAATACAGATTTTCGACAGATGTGAACTTATCAGCCATTATCCAAAACTATCCCAAATGAATGACTTTCGCCTCTCCGTTTTTTAACGCCTGCCTGTACTCTTCAAACTTATCCGTCATGATATAACGGTTGTCCATGGTCTTTAAGACATCCTGTATCTGCATACTCTCGTATACCCTGCCATCGGCAAGATTATATACATGATTGTCATTAAAGCTGAGTACAAAAGGTCTTAATATATCATCACCGTTTTCCGTAAGCACTATGCCCTTGGTACCGTTTGTGAACTGCACGGTGCAGCCCATAGGCACGATATTTATAGCCTGCGTAAGGGCGCGCACTACCTGCTGGTTCATGCGGTTGCGGGGATGATGAAGGAACTTATATGCGGCTATGTCGCTCTTGGGCTCCTCTCCGTATTTCATTGCCGTAAGGGTATCAAAATACCAGGCTACTTTAAGCGTTTCAAGCTGGTAATCCGGCTGGCGTATATCCTTGAAACCGCCGTTCTTCAATTCCTTAAGGTCGCGCAGCAGGAAAGAGATATTCTTCATGACCTCGCTGTCAAGGTCACAGTTCTCCCTGAGCATGCGATAGCCTTCCTCTTTGCAGCGCTCGATAACTTCCCTGTCCTCATCAGTCAGGTCGGCTTCCTTCTTGCGGCTTATGGGATCGGGAATATCCAGCGATCCTATATCATGAAGAAGGGCAGCGATCACACAGCAGCGCTGAGCCTCACGGTTAGCAGCCAGCTTATTATAAATGGCTGCGGCAAGTATGGCCACATTGAGCGAATGCTTATATACATTATCCTCCACGCTGCGGAGATTCTGGGTAAAATTGAATTTGGCAGGATTCCTGCCGAAACGGCTGATCAGGTCGGCGGTAAGACTTTCCAGCCTGGTGGGCTGCCCGCCGTCACGTATATCATTTAAAATATCCCTTAAGGTAAATACCGCCATCGTCTGGAAGCGCTCGAATTCCCTGTCCTCCTCTGTCATCGGAGGAAGAGGCTCTGCCGGTTCCAGCACATAGACACCGATAAGTCCAAAGTTGCGCACACTGTTTATACCCTGGAGCGTGATCCGTGAATCCCTCTCATAGAGCATGACTCCCTGCTTGTTAAAGATCGGCTTTGCCAGCCTCATCCCGCTCTTTAATTCATCAGTAGGCACAAATATCATTACGCAACCCCTCTAAAATAAACGATTTGAAGTCATTGTATCAGATTTGGCGTTTATTGTAAATATAACTTATAGCCCTCTTCGTCCTTCGTGAGCACCAGATCGGTACTCTCGGGATCCAGCAGGGTATAAGGCTGAAAGATCATATCCGTGCCGTCCTTC
Source organism: uncultured Lachnospiraceae bacterium (assembly GCA_902787595.1). Next base: position 3,033 of record CADAHD010000028.1, on the reverse strand, counting down.
GCCTTTGCGCTCACGCTGATATCGGCGCATTGATTGCTGCCTATCAGGGCCATGGCCTCGCCTTCCCATCTGACCAGCGCCCCATCCCTCAGGACCGATTCGCCCAGTACTTCCCTGGCCGCCTCTCCTCCCAGGGAGAAACTGAGGCTCACAATATCTCTGCCTGTCATATTGGAAAAACTGATGACGCATTTCTCCTGCATTTTGACTTCCTGCGGGCTGTCCTCGGGCTGAGGCACGGATTCGCCGGGATTTAAGTCGGTAGCCGGAGTCAGCGTCACCACCTTGATCTCTTTTTTACCGCAGCCCGCCAGCGAAAGCATCGCCAGCAGACTGATAAAGAGCAGCTTTTTTCTCATCATTATTCTCCATAAAGATCCTGCCGCGGCATAAGTCCGATCACGGATCCATGATCTGTCTACGATGATGCAGCGGCATTCTCAACGGGGTCAGGTGCTTTGGTGTACAGTATTTTAAGTATAATAGGCACGGATATGCTGGATATGATTATCAGCAGTATCACGGCTGTAAAATATGAGGAATCTATGATCCCCAGATTAAGTCCCTTATTGGTAATGATCAGCGCCACCTCTCCGCGGGTCATCATTCCCGCGCCTATCTTTAAGCAGTCGATGGGCTTGAAGCGGCACACTGCCGCGGTGAGTCCGCAGCCTATTACCTTGGTGAGAAGGGCCACTATCACAAATGCCACGGAGAACCAGATCATATCCATGTCTATCTTCGAAAAATCCGTCTTAAGGCCGATAGCTACAAAGAAGACGGGCGCAAAGATCATATAGCTGTTAATGCTGACCTTCCTGTCGATATAGCTTGCATCCCTGATATTGCAGAGGATTATGCCGGCCACGTAAGCGCCTGTGATATCAGCTATGCCAAAGTATTTTTCTGCGGCATATGCCATGATAAAGCAGAGTCCCAGACCTATTATGGGTATACGCCTGGTATGAGGATAACGGGCATCAACCAGCTTCATCAGGCGGTATACTATATAACCGCCCACCAGCGAGATCAGCAGGAAAAGCGCTGTCTTCCCGATAACCAGCAAGGTATTGCTGTTGGGGTCCTTCATGCCCAGCACAAAAGTAAGCACGATAATGCCTATCACATCATCAATGATCGCTGCGCTCAGAACGGTCTGACCCACGCGGCCGTTGAGATAACCCATCTCACGCAGGGTCTCCACCGTAATACCTACGGAAGTAGCCGTCATTATGCTGCCTATGAACAGGGCGCGCAAAAATTCCTCGGACCCGGGCGCCGCAAACCCATGTATGCACATGTACAGTATGGTTCCGCCCGCAAGAGGCACAAGAACGCCCACGCAGGCGATCGCCAGCGCTATAAGCCCCGACTTTTTAAGCTCTTTCAGATTGGTCTCCAGGCCGGCCGAGAACATGATCAGTATAACGCCGATCTCTGCCATCTGATTAATGAAATCGCCGGGCTTAACCAAGTTTAATAGAGCGGGGCCCAGTATCAGTCCCGCTATTATCTCGCCCACCACGCCGGGAGCCTTAAGTTTTTTGGCCAGTATAGCCATGAATTTTGCGGCCAGTATTATTATCGCCAGGTCGCGCAGTATTACATATGTTTCCATCTCAATGTCAAAAGGATGGCCGCAATTCTTGCAGCCATCCCTGAATCTCCTTCCGGTCTTTTTATCAGTCTATCTTCAGATCGCCCCAGGCGTCATCGGGAACTATTGCTATATAAGTCTTTCCGGTGTTGAGCTTTATGTGCGATGAATCTTTATACATGTACACGCAGCGTTCCGATTCACCGAACTTAACCCATTGGATAGGCACTGCCTCGCCATTCTGAAGAAGGTATCCGTCCCAGGGCTGGCCTACCAGTATATTGTAGATCAGGTATCCATGCTCATCCAGCTGTGTGAAACTGCACTTCTGTATTATTACATTTTCAAAGGTAAGATGCTTATTTCCGTTTCCTTCATCAACATATACATTGCCGTACTCGTAATACTCGTACTTGCCCAGCTCTTCGTTGTAATGAAGCTCTGACTTGTTATGAGGGAAAGGAAGGTATACATCCTTTGCCTTAAATGCATCGCTGTGGCTGTCGGAAAGCTTAAGCTCTTTATTTGAAAATTCAAAGTGCTCGCCGGGATAAAACTGGTTGTAGGTCTCTGAATAGCCGGCGCGCTGTATACGGGATCCCAGTCCGTCAAAGCTCTTTCCCGTGCTGGTGTACTCTGTGCTCTTTCCGTTTGAGAAACGGGCAAAGCCGCCGCTCAGATTGTTGGTATAGTCTTTTGCGGTATACTGATTGATGTAATAAGGACCACCATCATGTATCAGTATCGCATTGTATTCTGCAGCCACCATGAAGTTGGTGGGACGCGCGCTACGAATGGATCCAAACTGTTTAATGCTCTTCCAGTCCTTCATTATAGGCATGAGACGGGTGATTCGACCGTTAGCGGTACTGTTCATCATCTCATATACTATATCAGCATCGCTGGTACCGTAATGGGGCAGCGCCGTGATCTCGTTATCGGTCATAACCGCGATAGGGCGCTGGTCCTTAAGTTCAAGCGGAATGAACTCATTGGTGAGCTCGCTGCGGTACATGCCCTCAGGAACAATATCCTCTTCCTCATCGGGCTCCTCTACAACAAGCTCTTCGGTAACAGGTTCATCCTGAGCATCTCCTGCCTGTGTAACATTTACGCCTCCATCCTCGGGATTAAGCGTGACAACCGTCCCGGGATCCGTAGAAGGCTTAGCTTCTTCGTTTGTGCAGGCTGCGGCAAAGATAGATACCGCCATGCCCAGCATCAGTAGTGTAATGCTTCTCTTTTTCATAATTTCTCCTCCCGCTGTATCCCACTGATACAGCACAAACCGTTGCTACAAAACAACAATGCGCCAGGCCCTCCCTTTATTGCAAGCAATGCAATAAAACCTGACTTTTTTCTTCCGATATTCGATTAAAAGTGTTCCCTGAGGGAATCGAACCCCCAACTGGTCCTTAGGAGGGACCCGTTATATC
>CADAHD010000027.1 GCA_902787595.1 uncultured Lachnospiraceae bacterium | reverse complement strand
CCTTCATATCTTCCAGATACGAAGCCAGACAGCGGTTCACGCAGTCAAATACATTCTTCATGTACTCATCATAGCTTTTGAAGGTTGAATTATTATCTGCCATTATTGCACTCTCCTGTATAGAAAGATTCTAAGCTGATTATTTAATGCAGCGACGCCGGCCGCTCTCTCTATTCTGTATCGGTATGGAATATCGCGGTCCTGTCAAAGATGCTTTTAGCGGTATTGAGGGAATCGTCATCATCTCCGCCAAAGATCCCCTTATTCTTGTTAAGATATCCGAATTTGGGCCGTGGCTTATACATCATGCCCATTTCATCTTCATCCTGATCCTGCTGGATATCATTTTCTTTTTTCTTCTGTTTGTTGAGCTTCTTTGTTTCCTGAAGCATACGGTCTGTCAGACGCATTTCCCTTCCCCCTTGCGTAAGAACGCTTTATGTGATAATATTACGAATTGGAAACTACTTATTTTAACATGTTTTCTACCCTTTGAAAAGGAGTATTCGGATCCGATGCTTAGTACCGCCCAAAAAACAACTCTTGTATGTTCGCTAATATGCTATTGCCTGACGCTCTACTCTTTTTTCAGTATGGAGCCCTGGATTTTCCTGATATTTTTTATTTTACACAGTATCTTTCTTCTGCTTTTTGCTTATCTCTGCTACCGCAATCCCAGAGATGACGAGGAGGAAGTAGATACCGACGCCATCATATCTTCTCTCAACGCCGAGCTTGCTCATTTCAAAGAAGAAGCTGCCGAGAGAGAGATTGAAAATACCGCATTAAAGGAACAGATCGCTTCCATCAGCTTTGAAAAAACTGCTACTGACGATGAAACAAACCGCCTCAAAGCAGAGCTTGAAGAGCTGAAAGCCCATCCTGCGGCTGCTGAGCCCGATCCTTCATCCATACTGCCCCAGTATCTGCCCCGACGCAGTGAAACTTCCACCGTAAATATTATTGAAGTTGCAAAGAGCGTTGCGCGGGAATTCCATGATGCCGCAGCAAAGGCCGGCCTTAATATCAATATATCCGCAGTTGATGATAACCTTCTGGTAAAAGCCGATCAGAATCTTCTCCGCATACTTTTCCGTAATATCGTGGATAATTCCATAAAGTATATGGGGCGTCACGGTTCACTCATCATCACCATATCGGCTGTAGGTGATGATATCTTTGTAGTGCTCAAGGATACCGGTGACGGCTTATCCGAAGATGAAACAAAGCATATCTTCGAGCTTAATTACCAGGGTTCAAACCGCATCAGCGGTAACGGTCTGGGTCTGTATCAGGCCAAGGCTATCGTTGAATACTACGGTGGCACCATATATGCCAAAAGCAATTCCGGCAAGGGTATGGGCGTCTATATACAGCTGCCTACTACCTGATGCCGCATAAGCTGCTGCCTAAACACAAGGAGCTCTTTATCAGAGCTTCTTTTCTATTGTAAGCACATTGCAGCCGTCTTTGTACTCATATTCAACCTTATCCATCATCTCTTTAACAAAATAAACACCCAGACCGCCTATCTGACGTTCTTCAGCAGATAAGCTTATGTCCGGGTCTTCTTTTTCAAGCGGATTATACGGAATGCCCTTATCACGGAATACCAGTCTGCACAGTTTATTATCCGGCATAACATCGATATTAACCTTAGCTACGCCGGGCTTGCCGCCGTATGCATAATGGGCGATATTGACATATATCTCCTCTGCCGCGATCAGTATAGACGTCATGATCTCTTCGGGACAGTCCATTGCTTTAAGATGTGCTTTTATCTCGTCAAGTACGGTATAGAGAGTTTCGTCACAAGCAATGAGATTCAGTTCTTTCATAATACCTGACTCCTGATCCTTATCCTCTTCGTACCTTCAGCTCCGGCTATTACCGGGTCCTGTGTAGCCACAAAAAGGGTGTAACCCATGTTATGTATTATCTTAAAAAGCCTCATTATCTCTTTGGAATAAGCCGGATCCAGATTTGCAGTAGGCTCATCCGCAAGTATAATGGGCGGATTATTCACTATGGCCCGCGCAAGGCAGATCTTCTGCTGCTGGCCTCCCGACATCTCGTCGGGTTTGCGTTTTAACAGCTCCGTGATCCCCAAAAGCTTTGCAACATTCCAGATCTTTTTATTTGCATCGGCAAGAGGCGCTCCTGTGGCCATTATAGCCAGACGGATATTTTCCTCAGCCGTGATCTCTTTAACCAGCTTATAATCCTGAAATACCACTCCCAGCCCTCTTCTGTATGCAGGTATCTGTCTGGGCTTAAGATTTAAGATGCTCTTTCCGTTAACGATAACATCGCCTGCATCAGGCATCACATCTGCAAGGAGCATCTTGATCAGCGTGGTCTTTCCGCTGCCGCTCACCCCCGTGAGCACAGCAAATTCACCTTTTTCGACCGTCGCTGAAAAGTCCGAAAAGACCTGACATTCCAGTTCTTCTCCGTGGTAAGTCTTTGCGATGGACGAAAAGCGGATGATCTCAGCCAAGTGTGAGCACCTTTGCGAATCCGGATAAATTAAACACCTGCATTACAGCCGGCTGTACATTTATGACCTTCATAGTGCCGCCCTTGCTGGTAGCAGTCTTCTGTCCCAGCAGCAATGCTCTTAAGCCTGCAGATGACATATACCCTACCTGTCCCAGATCCAGAATAACGCTCTTGGTCTTCTGAAAAGCAGTAAGTATACTCTGCTGAAGTTCCGGAGCTGTGATGGTATCCACCTGCCCCTCAACAGAAAGCTGTATGCTGCTCTCTCCTTTGATCTCCTGTATCGTCATTTTTCCAACCTCCTGACTGTCTTAAGATTCTTTATTTTTTACTGCAGCTTGTCTAAACATTTATTCGTCAAGTATGACGCCGTCGCCAAGTTCCATATCATCATCCATAACGCCGATGCGCTCTCCCGCTATAACTGCATTCATGTCCAGATAGGTCTCGCCGTCCAGTGCATCGGTATCTCTGAGCGGTATCAGATGCAGACGGCTGCGGACCGGCTTAAACTGATCCAGCAGAAATCCCAGCTGGCGTCTGTCTGTATCTGAAAGACTTTTGCGTATCAGGATGTTTACATCATATATGCCTCCGTTTCTGAGACCGTTCTCCTTCATTTCCTGAGGAGTCATATATGACTGTATGGTATTGTTTTCAAGTATGATGGCGCTCTCTCCCAGCACTATCTCTATAACGCGCTTCAGGCACTGCTTTGTGCCTTTCATGCGGTTTAAGCTGTATGCCTCTTTTACAAAAAGGCGTTCGGCTTCTTCCGTAAGAAAATCTCCGGATAGATCTATTCCCAGCCAGCCCGCATATATTCCAAGGCATTCCCTGGGGCAGGTCTCCGGATCCAGAAGCCTGGGCAGATTCTCTATCTCGTGCTCTATATCCGAATGTATGCTGGAGAACACGGACAGGAAACGGTGGAAAAAGGAATCCCTTTCCCTGTATACCGAAGGAAAGGCGTCCATAAAGTAATCGCCCTTCATATCGACTTTAAGCCTGTCGATATATCCTTCCCCGCTGCCCAGTATCTCTATCGCCAGATACAGGTAACGCCCTTTTAAACGATAAAGCAGCACATCATTTCTGCCTACATAACGAAGAGCTTTCTCATTGTTAAAGAGCCGCTTCTTCTCTTCATCCGGGATCTCTTCGGAACGCAGCACGTCAGCCAAAAGAAAATCCCTGCCTTCATTATCATACCAGTTATTAACGTCAGATGCAAATGCATATACATACATTGCCATATTTTCCGTCAGGGAAGCCGCAAAGGAAAACCTGCCCCATTCGCAGCCGTCCTGAGCCGAATCTATGCAATCCGTATAAAGACGGTGTATGCCCGTAGCGGGATCCAGATATAATCTGTTGGTCTCCTCATCACGTATAAAACCGGATATATAGGATTTCTCCAGACGATTTTTCTTAATACTGTATACTATGCCTGCCATACAGTTCCTCCATTATCCATAACTCTTAAGACCTACCTGCCGTCATCATCAAAACGCAGGGTCTCTATCCTTATTTCTCCGGGATACAAAAGGCAGTTATTTCCCGGCAGGACATCGGCATCCTTAAGCTTTGCTCCGGCGCCGCTGCCCGGCTTTAGGGATAGCTCATATACATATTCAACGCATTCAAGGATCTCTATCGCATGAAAGATCTCATCAAATTTGAGTATCTGGCCGAAATTCCTGTCTGACATGGTATAATCCACTTTCTGCCTTATTACTTCTTCAATGGTCGCGGCAGCATTATCATAATGCAGCTTGACATATACCGTAGCCGATACATTGACAGGCACATACTGCGGCTGTACCAGCTCAACCCTGGTTGTAAGCAGCCTTCTTTCTTCCAGTCTGCTTTTGATTATCTTTTCATACATCTTGGAAAGCATGGGATGTTCTTCATCGGTGCCCTGCATAACAGCAATCCTCACCAGATTACGCGCCTCATCCATCCATGCTCTGGCCTTCTTTACGCAAAGTCCCGGCGTGGTGCGCACCAGTCTCTCATAATCGCTTACGGTGACTGCAGTATAAGGATTTTCCATATCCTTAAGGAAACGCCTGCGTACATGCTCAAGCTGCTCCCTGAACGCTCCTCCCGTGCCTGCGCCCGGATTATAAAAGGTAATGTATTCGGGTATGCCTCTATCCGCTTTGAGGAAGTTGCCTTCCCTGATATTTCCGTCAGGTCCCTGGGTGAGCGTTACAGATGCAAGGAAAAGATCCGCTCCTATAAAACGCCCCGCTTCCTCAATAATGATCTTGCCCTCGTTTTCCAGCAGATGATAATACAGGGCTCCGTCGGCATTTTTTTCCGGTCTTACAAAATCATATATTTCTTCGCCATTTTCGTCCTGTCTCCTGGCCACAATGCAGAAAGAAGACGCAACCACATGCTCATAAGGCAGTTTTATCATCTGATCGTCAAATCCCATGACCTTCCCCAGAGCATAACGGCGCATTACATCTTCGGTATATACGACTACCTTTACGCAATCCCTGATCTTATCCGGACCGTAGCCGTTCTTTTTCTTATCGAAGCTTATACGGTATCTTCCAAAAGCTTCGTGGGTGATATTATAATAACGGCCGGCGTCTTCAGATGACGGTCTGTATTCATATTTGCGGTAAGGCTCACCCTTTCCCTCACGGCAATAAACATCTATATATGATTCCTCTGCCATCTCACTGATAAGATCGATATCACCTGTCTTATTTATGCTGTGGCATTCGCAGATGGTCATCTTCTGCCAGGTTTCAAAAAGAAAAGCCTCAACTCCCGTGAGTCTGGGAAGCACATCATACTCGCTGCGGATAAGTCTGGCCCTTATGCAGTAACCGCCCTGAGGCGCATCCAGGCATATCTCGGCTTGTGAATCCGGCATCCACATTCTTATCTCACCACTGTTTAAAAAGGCATTTGTATTGTCCCTGACTTTCATCTCCTGCCAGCCTTTTGAAGTAAAGCATTCCCATACTATACCCGCGAAAAGATCTCTGGTCCGGCCGTCAAGCGGATTGCGGTTGTTCCTTTCCTTCAGACTGGCATAAAAAGTAAATTCCTCCCCGGGATCCGGCAGGCGGTTTGCCACAAAATAAAGGCAGTCCCCCACCTGCGGTCTTTCACCGTAGATAAGCGCGGGCAAATGCACTTCGCGGTCAAGCAGATAAGAAAAATCATTATACTGCTGCCCTTCATCATTCTGCTTCATGCCATAGATCCCGATAAGATGTCTTTTATCCAGGCGTATCTCCCTGTTGGTCTCAAAAACCAGATCCCCTATGCGAAAACGGTGATTGGCGGGAATGGTAACAGGTTCCTTAACATTTCCGGCTGACAGCAAAAGCCTTGCGCAGCGCCCTTTCTGTATATTAAATCCAACAAGTTTAAGGAGATTCTGCTTAACCTTAAAAGGAATATCATCCATATTGTCCTGCTGCAGAGATGCAAAACCAAGCAGCGTCTCAAGTATGGTGATACCCGGATCGGAAGGATTAAAATCAGTCCACTCCGAAGTATATAAGGGAATATCGGAGATTGCCTCCGCCATTCTCTGTTCAAAGCTTTTCCTGTCATTTTCGATATAAGTAAGCATATATTTCTCCTACTGATAAGCTTTCAATAAATTATATGCACTTTATGTTCCCCGCTCCGGGGCACCATAAAGGGTGTTACCTTAAGCTCTGAAAGATCCGCCTCGTGATCTCCCGTAGAATCGGTATAATGTGCTATCATAACAGATTTCTTGACAACGGCTCTGCTCTTTAAGACATCAAGACGCATAAGTATCTGCGGCTTTCTGGGCATGCTTCCGATCTTCCATCCGCCGCCCTTGCCGTAGCCGATGGGATTTAAATACTCCTCAAGGCTATCATGTAACAGCCCCTGTATCTCAAAGCTGTCATCAAGACTGACTACATCCACCCAAACATTAACAGAGATGTCAACATATATAGGCTCCATAAGCTGCAGCTTATCAGGCTTGAGTGTAAGCTCACAGTGGGATAACAATTCCTCTTTAAGTCCGCCCACTATACGATGGAATGCAAACGAGCCTTCCTCAAAATCTCTCATCAGCAGTATAAAGCATATCTGCGAAGGATCGTTTTCGCCTTCGGGCGTTATTCCTGCTATACCCGACACCTGGTCAATGGCATCGGAATAAGAAAGTATAGCCCGTTTAAAATCATCCATGGAAACAAGCCTGTTTCTGGAAGATAAAATGCCTGCGCCGCGTTCAAGAGCATTCTCAATAGTCTCTATATTGCTGCCGCCATAAGCCTTTACCGGATTTGTTATATTGCCTATAAAATCAAGATTGCCTACGGGAGCATTTATCATATTGCTGCCCACATTGCCATTGCGTCCGTTGCAGCACCTCAGCGTAAATTTCACAGCCACATCATCCAACACCCTGGGGATATTGGTATGTATGCCGTCGCCAAAGATCAGCACATTGTTAAGGCGGTCCAGCTGATATACCCTGGGATCGTCAGAAGTTTCGAAACGGTCAGTCTCTTTCCACTTGACAAAGAAGCTTACCACCTGTCCCTGGCTGTCAGTCTCAAGCTGGACATTCTCCGGATCATCCGCTGCCATTCGAAGCATCACTTCCCTGGAAAATCTGCCCATCTCGTTTACCCATACACTGGCATCCAGCACATTATCCGCTCCCAGAGCAAAACGCATATCCGGAAGCGCCTCGTCGATATATACGGGCACCTCCTCGCGCGTCTCTATATTGGATACAAAGACAGCGTTCAACGCGATCTCGCTTATCTTCGGAAGAGCCGTTCTGTCCTCTCCGTCTTTTTCTTTCCTGGTGCGCAGGACCCTGATAAAATAACTCCTGTTGCCTTCCAGCTCGGTCTCCTTCATATCAGCCGGCGGCATGAACATAACAACGCCCGACCTTGAAAAGTCCCTTGTATGGTCCAGCACCTTCATCTGCCGCCAGCCGTCATAACCGTAATACTCAAAGCGCGTCTTAAGCCCGCTGAAACGCCTTGCATCCTCAAGTCTGAACATTATGGAAGCCGGTCCGTTATCTATGCGCTTTGTCAGTCCTATATAAAGAGCATCAGCGTCATAGCTGCTCTTCTCCATGCAGACATAACCCTTTTCATCCTTAAGCGTGGAACTTATATCACGTACATAGGTCCCGTACCAGATCTTTGCTTCCCTGGCATCAACATAACGGTCTTCATAGCTGTAAGCCACGGTAAGATTCTTTATGATGGGATAATAATGCACGGCAGGCCTTACATAACAGTTATCACATTTAAGAAGACTGAATCTGAAGGCGCGTCCCACATAAGATCCCGAAGAAGACTCCTCCCAGTCATCGGGGCATATAAAGCTCAAAGTGATATGCCTCGATTTTTCTTCCGCAAACATGCCTCTCTCATCTATATCAAGCGGAAGACGTTTGAAGCCCGTGCCGTTATAATACTCTATTGCTATCTCCTGGGCGAAACACTCAGCAAATACTTCCTTCCTGACCTGGCTGGTACGTCTCTTGATTATCTTTAACTCAACCTGCTCTTCGAGAGGATTTAAACTGATCCTGTGCTGATCCATCAAAAGATCAAATTCAACGGTGATGCGCGCGCCGGCCTTGGAAAAATAACGGTCGTGCCCTATATAGCATTCCGAATAAAGGGAAAGCGTATCTGTGAAAGGCAGGAAGCGCTCAACATTAAAATCATTGGCGCCCGAATTTACAGCCTCGGCGCTGACCGCTGCTCCTCTGGAAGAAAAGCTTATCCGCTTTACCTTGTAATCCGCTGAAGGCGCATGAAGCGATTTTAGGATAAGCGTATCAAAGTGCTCATCTCCGTCCTTACGGATAATAAATGTATCGGCGCCTTCGCGTCTGACATTGTTTATAGGCCTGATGCCGTCATCATCCGGTCTGAAGAAGGACATGCGTCCTTCTTCGATATCCTTTATAAGGGATTCATTTTCCTCGATCCTTACCTGTATATCCTCGTCAACGGTATCAAAAACATAAGGATGATAAAAGCTTACCGCATACTGTTCTATGCCTTCCTGATCGGCAAAGAGCGTAAAGGGCTCATAATCCTCTTTCTCGATAAGCGTCTCTTCAACGCCCGGCAGTCCCGGCTTTGTAAAACTTCCATATATGGGCGTAATGCTCCCGCATTCTCCGTCAGTCATAAATACGCAGCTGACACGGCTGCCGGTCACATACAGGCTGTGATCCGTTTCGAACACATTAGCCTCATCACCTTCCGTCATAAGCTTGGTTCCCTTGGGAACGGCTGCGCCTGACACGGTATCGGAAAGCATGTCCATTACGACTATGGAACTGGCAGGTCTGGCCGGCAGAAGAGAAATGTCAAGCATATTGACAAACTCGGTATGATAGCGGTCTAAAACCTCATTGATCCTGTCAATATTCTCCTCTGCGCTCCTGGCATACAGTTTGGCTATGGCAGTACCCACATCGGCCTGCTCATTATCCATATGCCATCCGGTCTCGTACTGGAAGGACAGATCAGCTATCTTAGCCTCGATATCTGCGGCTTTTCTTGTATCAATCTCCAGTTTCTTCAATGATCTCCGGCTCATAACTCTCGGGTTCTCCTTCAGAATTCTCTTCTGCAGTAATGTTCAGATAAAAAGGAAATACGAAATTGTCTCTTGTATTACTGTTTACCACGGTATAATCGATATTAAAAAGCAGCACGCCTCTCTGGGCCCCGCTCTCAACCCCGACATGCACATCCGTAACACGGGGTTCCTGCGTGATGATCTGCTCTTTTATGGTCCGTACCATCATGCCTATCCTTCCTGCATTCTGATCCATAAAAGTATAACTCATAATATTGGATCCGAAGTCCGGCCGAAGCGGTCTTTCCGTGTGCTGGGTCATGAGTATCAGATAAATTGACTGTCTGACGCTCTCTTCTTCACTTACGGTAACAAACCTTCCCGTGGCCGGATTGACCTGCGGTGGGAACTTCATCCCCTTACCTAAATAATCTTTTGATTCCGGCATTTTTTAATGCTCCTATCCTATCTTTATGGGCGTGCCCTGCACCTGCACGGCGCCATTTGCGTTCAGTTTTAAAAGTCCCTGGGATTCTGCCGTTACAGAAGCCCCCTTCATAGCCATTTTCTGGGTCGCTGACATCTCGACCTTGCCCGACGAATCTATCACAAAATCCGCGCAGCTTATGGTAACCTTACCGCTGTCTGACGATCCGTTCAGCGTAATGGTAATATTGTCGCCGGCTTTTATGGTCAGCTTATTGGCGGCTTTTATCAGTATATCACCGTTTTCTGTCTTCATCTGGATCTGGGCATTTTTGTCCTTGTCCATTATCTCAATAAGCTTTTTATCATTATCCAGTGTAATAGAATGGGCCTTGTCGGGCGTATAGACAGATATCTTATCCTTTGTGCCGTCGCCGTCTCCTCCCTTATCATCAGCCATATCCTCAAATTCTATGGAAGAACCGTGACGCGTCACTATGCGCTTATGCTGGTTTTTCTCATGGGCCGATTTGGTAAGGAATTTGTCGTTAGACTTCTGTACGCAGCCTATCACATACGGCCTGTCTATTATGCCTTCTTCAAAAGCCACCAGCACCTGATCGCCTATCTCCGGCAGGAAATAATGTCCCCATTCCTTTCCGCTGCTGAGCATTGCCACTCTGGCCCATTGCAGCACATTTGCTTCCTCATCCCTGGTATGCACCTTAACGCATACCCTGCCCGGATATGAATCCGAATAATTCTTGACAACTTCACCGACGACCACGCCGAATATCCTTGTGTCTCCCGTATCCGTCTTGGTAACAGCCTTTTCGCTGACTTCTTCGAATATATCAAAAATAGCCATTTAGAAGAGACCTCCCGTGCTCATCTGATTGGTCTTGCCTATAATACGCGTCGTAAAGCGTCCTGCAGAATTAAAAATGTGTTTTACACTCTGTACATAAAAATCGTTGGAAACAGCCGTGCCCACATCACTTATAGTAATATAACGGCCCGGAGTTATCTCTGGTATCCCCACCAGATCAAGTTCAAGCGTCCCGTATCTGTGAGTCATCTCTTCAAAGAGATAGCTTGCCCTGCTGCTCGCGTCCGAAGAAGTCGATACAGTAGGATCAACATATACAAATTTAGTGCCGCTGATAAGAGCCTTGGCTTTATTTCCCTGTGAGAGCTTATAGGAATTCTTCTTTTTTTCACTCACTACTTTAGCCTTGCCCACATCAAGCCCTCTTACTTCTATGGATTCGACCAGTCCCGTCATATCATACTCTACGGAAAGACGTACTATCTTTGCCTTGGGTGTAATGGTTATCTGCTTGGTCTGATCGCTCTTTGCTTTTCTGAAATATACAACACCGGCAAGCACAAAGAAATCAAAATTGAATTTCCGCGCCACCTTAACAAGGAACTCGTAATCGCTCTCTCCTACCATCTCAATTGTTTTATCCGTGTCCTTATCACCACCGGCAGAAGAGCTTCCGATCTGTTTATCCGGAGTATTGTCTATCTTTATATCTTCAATGACTCCGGCATTTTTCATGCTCTGATAGATATTCTGGTCAAAGATCTCTTTAACCGCATCACAATAAGTATCTGCCTTCAGACGCCTGTTATAGCGGTTAGCCATCATCACGGCTTTTACATCCATGCAGGTGATCTCCACATGACCGACATCGCCCTCTTCGACCACGAAGTTCATCTTAACGATCACTCCGGTGAAGATCTCGGTTACCTTCTTTTCATATCCGGCATATATCTTTACAGACGACCCCAGTACAACAAATTTCTTTACTACATCGAAATTAAACTTCGCCTTTTCGTAATTGTAAACATTATACATATTAAAGGTGGCCTGCGAAGCTTCAAATCCGGCTGACAGATCTATATTAAGATTAGAGATTCCTACCGCTACCTTTCCGCCGGGATCGGTTATGCTTTTTCCGTTAACCTCGATCTCAACAAGAGGATGAAGGAATCCGTTATACTTTTCGTTTAGAGCTTTATACTCCATCAGTCAACACCCAGATCCGCCATCTTAGCCATAGCCATAGCCAGCGGATTCCCATCAATAAACGCCTCGTAATAAGCGTCATACCAGTAACTATCCGTATAATCCATTAATTTCTTCCCCACTACCTCTACAAGATAAAGCGTCAGCTTCACCTTTGCTCTTGTGGGATTTCCCATCATATCAAACATCGTATATTCATTATTTACGGTACGCAGACAGCCGTCGTATTTCAGATCGCCCCACTCAAAGCAGACAAAGCGGCATCTTTCGTTACGCATTATTGCAATAAATGCTTCCACTATCTGCTGAACCGTAGCGGTATTTGCGCCCATAAGACCTTTTGCTATCTGCTCGCCCGCTTTGCCGATCATCTGAGATCCATAGTCTGTCAGATTCAGACTTAAAAGATCCTGTTTGAAGGCTGCCAGATTAAAAGTCTGATCAAAGATCAGTTCTACACTCATATCAACATGCAGCTTCATTGCGCCGTTTCCTATACCCGGCTTTCCGGTGGTCGTATAATTTGTGATCTGCACATCATCATCACCTGCATGTCCCGAAAGATGTATGGATGAAGGGTTAAACTGTACCGTGATCGATTTGTCATAGCCCTTATTTCCCAGTGAAAGCCCCATTGCACCCATAGCCTTGTTAAGTATGGCTCCGCCTATACTGGGAGTAAAAGCCGCCAGACTTGTAGGCGGCCTCAGTCCGGATGTGGCTGCCAGCTGCGTTCCCTCCGTCTTGTCCGACGGTCCCACATCCAGCGGACGGTTATCCTTAAAACGGATTATGGCCTTGGCTACTTCACCGGTTAAGGTACTTACTCCATTTTGCACTGCATCAGTTAACGGCATTATATTCCTCCGAAAAATACTTACTTAAATACAGTATCCAGCACCTCATCCCAATATTCCAGATCCGATTTAAATGTCGCATTGTTATTGGACTGCTGTATCTGTATATTTACCACTGCCCTGATAGGATGCCCCAGCTTGTTGAACATGGTAAAATTCGCATCCACACTCAGCAGCTCCCCATGGAAAAACATATTATTCCATACAAATATTATCTGTCTTGTAGGTTTTAGCATAAGCAGGGACATTATCCCCTCAACCTGACGTCTTACGGAATATCCGGTACCGCGAATGGTTTTATAATTCGTAATGATCTTATCAGCGGTATCCGATACGCCTGACATGTTTCCGTTTTCGTATGGCGCATTTACGAAGGCATCTATAACATTTATATCCTCAAAGATCAGCTGTACCGAAAGATAAGTCGATGTCTGTTTATCCGTAGCAACCAGCGAGTTATTGGTATCATTACCCATTGCCGTATATTTTTCCAGCTGGCCGCCTACGGTCTGCATGCTGATCGACGCCGGATTATACTGCACCTCCATAGGCAGAAACCCTGCCGACATCATGGTGGTCTTCGTCTCTGCTTCAGAGAGTTTTGTTTCCACGCCTTCCTTGGTTATGGTAATAGTGTCTACAGGCTGGCCTGCTCTCTTTGCAATCTCTTTGCTTTTCTTTTTTCTTTTTTTCAGAAGAGACTTTAATGCCGCCACGTCTTCATTGACGTTAGCGCCGGTGTTATCCTGCAACTCGCCCCCTA